>JAIXVL010000183.1 GCA_027483045.1 Lysobacteraceae bacterium | reverse complement strand
GCTGCAGGCTACGGATTGCAAAGGAAAAAATGCTTGCAATGTCACGGGCGCGGTGCTTGAATCCCGCTCATGCAGCGCACTCCCTCGCTCAATTTGGCCCGCTGGTTGCACTTGGCCTTGCTGATTGCGGGCCTTTGCTACGCCGCATTTGCGCATTCCGCAGTGCAGCTCTCGCAGCTGCGACTGGTCGATGGCGAGCAGAGCACCCGCGCGGAACTCAAGTTGGACGGCGCGCCGGGGGATTACCGGCTGTTTAGCTTGGCCAATCCCGACCGCCTTGTGCTCGATCTGCCCAACGCGCAAACCGCCGATACCTTCCACGCCCCCGGCCCGAATGGCCGAGTGATCGGCGTGC
Organism: Lysobacteraceae bacterium; assembly: GCA_027483045.1. Taxonomy (GTDB): domain Bacteria; phylum Pseudomonadota; class Gammaproteobacteria; order Xanthomonadales; family Xanthomonadaceae; genus Silanimonas. The sequence continues at coordinate 6,598 of JAIXVL010000183.1, read as the reverse complement.
GCACGGGGCAGCCTGAGCCCGGTAAGTTACGTGTGGTGTTTGATTTGGCGGGGGCGGTCAAGCCGCGCACGCGCATTGAAGGCGAAGGCCGAGAATCACGCCTCGTCGTTGAGCTTTTCCGTGCCGATGCCAACGAAGCGGATGTGGCGCTGGCTTCCTCAGGCACTGCGTCGTCTGCCGCGCAGGCCAGCACCTTGCCGGCGGTCACCCAGCCGACCAGCGGCTCGCGGGAGCTCATCATCGCCATCGATGCGGGGCACGGCGGCCGCGACCCCGGTGCTATCGGCGGTGGCGGCACCTACGAAAAAACCGTGACCATGAAAGTGGCGCGCAAGTTGGCCGAAGAGATCAATCGTCATCCCGGCATGCGTGCCGTTCTGATTCGCGATGGCGACGTGTTTATTCCTTTGGCCGATCGCTATCGCAAGGCGCGTGAGGCGCAGGCGGATCTCTTTATCTCGGTGCATGCCGATGCTGCCGAAAATCGTCGCGCGAGCGGAGCGTCGGTGTTCGTGCTGTCCACTCGCGGCGCCTCGAGCGAAGCCGCGCGTTTCTTGGCGTCGCGCGAGAACAATTCCGATTTGGTGGGCGGCGTCACGCTGGACGACAAAGACCGCAACTTGGCCGCCGTACTTCTCGATCTCTCGCAGAGCGCCACTTTGCGTGTGTCGGACGAGGCCGCGAATCCCGTTCTCGACGAGTTGCGCAGCGTGGGCAAGACGCACAAGCCGCAGGTTGAGCGCGCGAACTTCTGGGTTCTGCGTTCTCCCGATGTGCCCTCGATGCTGGTCGAAACCGGCTTCATCACCAACGCCGAAGACGAGCGCAAGCTCAACGATCCCAATTTCCGTCGTCGCGTTGCGGAAGTGGTGGCACGTGGCGTGGGCGATTACTTCAGCTCGCAGCCGCCCCCGGGCACGTGGTTTGCGGCGAACCAGTCGAGTTTGCGCACCGATCGCCAGCATGTCGTGGCGCGTGGCGAAACCTTGGGCCTGATTGCGGCCCGCCATGGCATTTCGCTGAACCAGCTGCGCCGCGCCAACGACAAGCGCAGTGACGTCGTGCGGGTCGGTGAGCGTTTGCGGATTCCAGCCGCGCCGCAGTAAGGCAAGCCGGAAAAGGGCGCTCCGCCCAAATCCTGATTTCTCGCTCCGGTATCATCGAAGGCCTCGTTTCCTGGCCTGCGATGTCGATGCCTATTCGTCTTCTCCCCGAAGTGCTCATCAACCAAATCGCCGCCGGCGAAGTGGTGGAGCGGCCTGCGTCGGTGGTGAAGGAGTTGGTCGAGAACGCCTTGGACGCTGGGGCACAGAAGGTTGAGATCGAGCTGGAAGAAGGTGGGGCTCGACTCATCCGCATTCGCGATGATGGTTCGGGCGTTTCGGCGCAGGACTTGCCACTTGCTGTATCGCGCCATGCCACGAGCAAGATTGCCAATCTCGACGACTTGGAAGCGGTGGCCACGCTTGGGTTTCGTGGTGAGGCGCTGCCGTCCATCGCTTCAGTAAGTCATTTCGCGATGAGTTCGCGCACCGCAGCCGATGCGCATGGCGCGCGTTTGGAAGTGGACGGCGGGCGTGTCGGCGAAGTGCTGCCGCATCCCCACCCGCAGGGCAGCACGGTGGAAGTGCGTGATCTGTTCTTCAATGTTCCCGCGCGACGCAAGTTCTTGAAGGCCGAGCGCACCGAGTTGGGCCATATTGAGGATTGGCTGAGGCAGTTGGCGCTCGCGCGCCCTGGCATTGAGTTGCGCTTGAGCCATAACGGCCGCGTGTCGCGGCATTACCGAGCGCAGCTGGGTGACGAGCCTCGTCGTTTGGCCGAAGCCCTTGGGCCGCAATTTCACGAACAGGCACTCGGCATTGACCATGCGCAAGCAGGCTTACGCTTGCACGGCTGGATTGGCCTGCCCACTGCATCGCGTGCCAGTGCTGACCAGCAGTTCTTCTACGTCAACGGACGTGCGGTGCGCGATCGCATCGTCGCGCACGCGGTGCGGCAGGCGTATTCCGATGTGCTCTACCACGGCCGCCACCCGAGCTTCGTTTTGTTTCTTGAGCTTGATCCGCGACGCGTGGATGTGAATGTGCACCCGGCGAAGCACGAGGTTCGTTTTCGCGATGGGCGCTTGGTGCATGAGTTCATGTACCGAACGCTGCACGAAGCTTTGGCGTCGGCGCGCCCACGACCTGTGGATGACACGTCGTCGTTCGCCAACGACACCTCATCGGGCGGCCTTTCGCGTCTCGTGCCCCCCGCCGAGCCCGGTGCAACGGCTTCTTGGCGCCCCAATGATCAATCACGGCTGGGTTTAGGGGTTGGCGAAGCCGTAGCGGCCTACCGCAGCCTTTACACCGCGCCGGGTGAAGCGCCGGTGCCCACACCGGCGATGGCGGCGATCGACGATACCGCCGCGCCACCCTTGGGTTTTGCGCTGGCGCAGTTGCACGGGGTGTTCGTGCTGGCGCAAAACGCCACCGGCTTGGTCTTGGTCGATATGCACGCTGCGCATGAGCGCATTACTTACGAGCGCATGAAGGCCGCCTTCGCGGCTCAGGATCTCCGCGCTCAGCCCTTGTTGGTGCCCGAATCGTTGGCCGTCAGCGAGCGCGAGGCTGACGTGGCTGAGCAGCATTCGGCCTTGCTGGCGTCGCTGGGTTTTGAGATTCGCCGCAGCGGCCCGCAGTCGCTTTCGCTCCGCAGTGTTCCGGCCCTGTTGGCTGATCTGGACCCGCGACCTCTGGTGCTTGATGCCCTAGCGGAGCTGCGCGAACACGGCAGCACGCGGCGCGTGGAAGAGGCGGTGCACGGCCTGATGGGGGGCTGGGCCTGCCGCACCTCGGTTCGTGCCAATCGGCGGCTGACCGTGCCTGAAATGAACGCTCTGTTGCGCGATATGGAGGCGACAGAGCGCTCTGGTCAGTGCAACCATGGACGCCCGACTTTCGTACAGTTGGATCTTGCAGAGCTGGATCGGCTGTTTTTGCGTGGACGATGAGGTTTCGACAATGCGTGTTTCCCAATGGTTTCGTGGCGCTTCGCTGCTGCTCGGGCTGGCTCTGGTGAGCGCCTGTTCCAAAGACGCTCCGGCCGAGAGCGCTACTCCCGAGGGCAATGCTCTTCCGCTTGTTGTCGACGTGGAGGGGCAGAAACAGGAAGTGTTGGACTGGCGTGCGGAACGCGTTGAGCGCTTGCAGCGCCCAGACGGCTGGCTGTCGTTGGTGGCCCTGAACTGGCTGGAGTACGGCAACAGTTTTGTTGGTAGCGGTGCCACCAAGGGTGTGCGACTGCCTGTGGGTCCGGAAGAGGTGGGTCTGGTGACCTTGGAACGCGACAACACGGTGCGTTTCAAGCCCACGCCGGGTGCTGGCGTGCTCATCGACGGCAAGGCCGTGAACGGCACGGTGGTGCTGCGTTCCGATGTAGATGAAGGTGGTCCTTCCGTGGTGTCGTTCAACAAGGGCGATGCCAGTTTTGTGCTGATCAAGCGCGCCGATCGTTTTGGATTGCGGGTGCGTGATGCGCTTGCGCCGACGCGCACTGGGTTTTCGGGAATCGATTACTTCGATATCGACACGAGCTTTCGCTTCAATGCGCGCTTCGAGGCGCATCCTGCGGGCCAGAAACTCGGCATCGTGAACGTGCTCGGCATGGAAGAGCCGATGGATAACCCCGGTGTCGTGGTGTTTGAGCGCGATGGCGTCGAGTACCGACTGGAAGCGGTGGACGAGGGCGATGGTCGTCTGTTCCTGATCTTCGCCGACCGCACCAGCGGGCATGAAACCTACGCGGCGGCGCGCTTCCTGTACGCCGAGCCGGCCGATGCCGAAGGCACCACCGTGGTGGACTTCAATCGCGCTTATAACCCGCCGTGCGCGTTTACGGCGTTCTCGACGTGCCCGTTGCCGCCAGCCTCTAATCGACTTGATCTGCGCATCGAGGCCGGAGAGAAGAAGCCGAGAAAGCCCGGTACTTCGGCGTGAGGTTTGGGCGTGAACTGTGTGCGGGGCTGGCTTTCCTGCTGGCTGCAGGGGCGCACGCAGAGCCGCCCAACCCACTGCTTTGGAAAGTCAGTGACGGTGACAACAGCGTTTACCTGCTCGGTACATTTCACTTGCTGAAGCAGGAGGACTACCCGCTTGATGCACGCGTGTACGCCGCACTCGATGATGCCGAGAAGGTGTTGTTCGAAATCGCCCCAGAGGTACTCGCGGATCCGCGCCTGGGGCGTCGTTTCGCGCAAGCGGGACTCCGTACCGATGGGCGCCGACTGCAAGACACGCTGGACGCAAAGACTTGGGCTGGCCTGAAAGCCTTGGCGGTGGAAGCCGAGGTGCCCGAAACAGCGCTCCAGCAGATGAAGCCATGGTTCGCCGCGCTCACCTTGAGCATGAGCAAGATGACTGGGCTCGGTTTAGACCCTGCATTGGGCTTGGACAAACATCTCGGCAATCGTGCTGCGCTGCTCGGTAAGCCCAGTGGCGGCTTGGAAACGGTTGAGCAGCAGATTGCGCTGTTCGATGGCCTGGCTCCGAATGTGCAGATCGAACAAGTGCGCGACTTGGTGGAGCGCGGCTACGAGATTCAAGCCGAAACCGCGTGGTTGCACGACCAATGGCGCGATGGCGATGAAGACGCCCTGTATTGGGGTATGGCCGCTGCCATGAAGGCACGCGACGCCAAGCTGTACGCTCGCATTAACACGGACCGCAATGCCTCTTGGATGCCGCGTCTTCGTGAGTTGCTTGAAGCTTCGGGCACCGATGACGCGCTTGTGGCTGTAGGCACGCTGCATCTGCTCGGTGCGGAAGGCTTGGTGCAGCGATTGGCGGCTGAGGGCTACAGCGTCGAGAGGCTCTGAATCGCGATCTGCTTGCGCCACTTCAAGTCGCGAGGCGCGGTGTAGGGCACGAGATCAATGCAATCCACCGGGCATGGCGCAACACAAAGCTCGCAGCCGGTGCACAGGTCTTCAACAACGACGTGCAGATACTTTTGCGCTCCGATGATGGCGTCGACCGGGCAGGCCGCGATGCACTTGTAGCAGCCAATGCATTCGTCCTCGCGAATGCGCGCCACTTGAGCAGGCTTGTGTACGCCATGTTCGGAAGACAGCGGCTTTGGCTCGCGGCCCAGCAACGCCGCCAATGCCTTGATACCGGCATCGCCACCGGGTGGGCACTGATTGATGTCGGCGCGGCCTTCAGCAATCGCTGTGGCGTAAGGCTTGCAGCCGGGGAAGTTGCATTGCCCGCATTGGGTTTGCGGCAGCACCGCGTTGATTTCCTCAACGAGTGCATTTTCATTGCTACGAAAACGAACCGCCGCCCAGCCGAGCGCCGCGCCCAAGGCCAAAGCCAACAAACCAAACGTCAGGAGGGCGGTGATCACCGGTCCATTCCGGCGAAGCCCGCGAACGCCAAGGCCATCAAGCTCGCTGTGACAAGGGCAATCGGCGCACCGCGAAATGCCGCAGGCACGTCGGAGGTTTCGATGCGCTCGCGCAGCCCTGCAAACAGCACGAGCACCAGTCCGAAACCCATTGCTGCGCCAAAGCCGTACATCAAGGATTCGATCAGTGAGTGCTTGGCCTGCACATTGAGCAAAGCAACGCCGAGCACAGCACAGTTGGTGGTGATCAGCGGCAAGTAGAGACCGAGCACTTGGTAGAGCCGTGGGCTTTGCTTGTGCAGCAACAGCTCGGTGAATTGAACGGTCGCGGCGATCACGAGAATGAAGGCCAGGGTGCGCAGATGCTCCAAGCCCAAAGGCGCGAGCAGCCAATGCTGCACCACCCAAGAAAGCCCCGCAGCCAGCGTGAGTACAAAGCCCGTGGCCAGCGCCATGCCGATAGCACCATCCAGCTGGCGCGACACGCCCATGAACGGGCAAAGCCCGAGAAACTTCACCAGCACAAAGTTGTTGACCAAAACCGCACTGACAATGATCAGCAGGAAGTCGGTCATGGTGGGGGCGTGCGGCTGATGCGGATTCAGCGCACCGGCATACCGGGCAGGGCGCCGCCGTCGGCATCAAGAAGCGCGAGCGCGCCACCATCGAACCCGGCGGACAGGATCATCCCTTCCGAAACCCCGAAACGCATTTTCCGCGGCGCCAAGTTGGCGATAAACACCACACTGCGGCCCACCAGTTTTTCGGGTTCGCCGTAGCTGCCGCGAATGCCGGAGAAGATCTGGCGCTCGCCGAGATCGCCGGCATCGAGCTTGAAGCGCAGCAGCTTGTCGGAGCCGTCGACGAAATCACATTCCAACACTTTGCCAATCCGCAAATCGAGTTTGGCGAAGTCATCCATGCCGATGAACGCGCCTGCGTCGGCCTTGGGCGCAGCGGCGGGAGCGGCGGGAGCGGCCTTCACTTCTTTCTTTGCAGCGGGTACGGCGGCTTCCGGGCTGGGTGCGAGCGAGTCTTTCGAGGCGTCGATCATGGTGTCGATTTGCTTGGGGTCAATGCGGGTGAAGAGCGGCGAGTAGGGCAGCAGGCTGCGGTCCGCCGCGAATTGATCGAGCGCCTCGAAGCCGATCGCGCCGGTGTCGCCCATCCACGCCAATGCGCGCTGCGCGAGCTCAGGAACCAACGG
>JAIXVL010000290.1 GCA_027483045.1 Lysobacteraceae bacterium | reverse complement strand
GCTTGCTGAGTTCGGCCTTCGCCTTGGTCTCAACAGGCTTGGGCATGCCGGCGGCCTTGATCTTGCGCGCCAGATCCTCGAGTTCGTTCGGCGCGTCATCGAGGTCACCCAGCTCTTTCTGGATGGCCTTCATCTGCTCGTTAAGGTAGTACTCGCGCTGACTCTTCTCCATCTGCGACTTCACGCGGCCGCGGATGCGCTTTTCGATCTGCTGGACGTCGATCTCGCCTTCCACCAGACCGATCAACATCTCGATGCGCTCCATGACCTTCGTGGTCTCGAGCACTTTTTGCTTCTCGGCCAGTCGCGCGCTCACATGCGCAGCCACCGTATCGGCGAATCGCGCTGGATCATCGATGCCAGACAGCGTGGTCATCAATTCCGGCGGCAATTTGCGATTGGTTTTGAGGTACTGCTCGAACAGCGCCAACAAAGAGCGGCGCGCCACATCGGCTTCGTGCTCGTCATCGCCAGCATCGGAATCGATGGCCACGCCGTGGCCGCTCAACGAACCATCGTGCTCGCGCACGCTTTCCACACGGAAGCGCGACACGCCTTCGACCAATACCTTGATCGTGCCATCTGGCAGTTTCAGCAACTGCAGAACCTGGGCAAGCGTGCCGATGCGATACAGATCGCTGCCCGCCGGGTCGTCTGTTTCAGGGCTGATCTGAGCAACCAGCAGAATCTGCTTGTCGCCGGCCATCGCGGCATCCAGCGCCTTGATGGATTTCTCGCGCCCCACGAACAGCGGGATCACCATGTGCGGGTAAACCACCACGTCCCGCAGCGGCAGGATGGGCAATTCAGGGCTTGCGACGTCGCGCTTCATTTCAGATCTCCTCGCGGCCTAAGGCCATGATCGGGAGGTGGGGTCAACTCCGCATACAACAAGCCCCGCCGCGGAGGCCGGGCGGGGCTCGTCGGAAACCACAAGGTTGCTGAGCTTAGTCGCCCGAAGCAGCCCGTTGCGGCGGCACGGCGGTCCCCGTGTAAATCAAGTAGGGCTCTGACTGGTGATTGATCACCGATTCGTCGACCACCACTTTGCTCACGTTCTCGCGCGACGGCAATTCGTACATCGTATCGAGCAACACCGACTCAAGAATGGTGCGCAGGCCGCGCGCGCCCGTCTTGCGCTTCAATGCCTTACGCGCCACGGCGATCAGGGCATCTGGGCGAAGCTCCAATTCGACGCCTTCCATATCGAACAACTTCTTGAATTGCTTGGCGATCGCGTTCTTCGGCTCGGTCAAGATCTTGACCAGGGCCGCTTCATCAAGCTCTTCCAAAGTCGCCACGACCGGCAGGCGACCGACGAACTCAGGAATCAAACCAAACTTGATCAGATCCTCGGGTTCGACATCGGCCATTAGTTTGCTGGCGTCCGCCTTGTTGCTCTGGCTCTTCACCTTGGCCGAGAAACCGATACCGCCAGCGTCAGTCGTGCGCTGCTGCACCACTTTCTCAATGCCAGCGAATGCGCCGCCGCAGATGAAAAGGATGTTCTTGGTATCGACCTGCAGGAACTCTTGCTGCGGATGCTTGCGGCCACCCTGCGGCGGAACGCTCGCGACCGTGCCCTCAATGAGCTTGAGCAGTGCCTGCTGGACGCCTTCGCCCGAGACATCGCGGGTGATCGACGGGTTCTCGCTCTTGCGAGAAATCTTGTCGATCTCATCGATGTAAACGATGCCCTGCTGTGCCTTCTCGACGTCGTAATCGCACTTCTGAAGCAGCTTCTGGATGATGTTCTCGACGTCCTCACCCACGTAGCCCGCTTCGGTCAACGTGGTGGCGTCGGCGATCGTGAAAGGCACATTCAGCAGGCGCGCCAGCGTTTCGGCCAGCAGCGTCTTGCCCGAGCCCGTCGGGCCGATCAGCAGGATGTTCGACTTCGCGAGCTCGACTTCGTCGCCCTTCTGACGCGACTCGATACGCTTGTAGTGGTTGTAAACGGCGACGGCGAGGGTCTTCTTCGCGCGCGGCTGACCCACGACGTACTGGTCCAGAACTTCGAGGATCTCTTTCGGCTTAGGCAGATGGCTACGCGCCGCCTGCGACTTGTCCTCGAGCTCTTCGCGGATGATGTCGTTGCACAGTTCAACGCATTCATCGCAGATGAACACGCTGGGTCCTGCAATCAGCTTCCGCACCTCGTGCTGGCTCTTACCGCAGAAAGAGCAGTAAAGGATCTTGGAGCTATCGGCAGGTCGAGTTGGTCGGTCGTCAGTCATTGCGTGGGAAACCCCCGAGAAGCGGTCTCGAATCGAGAATAGCACAGCGCCCCGGGACAGCAGCCCCGAGGCGCGCGGTTCAAATTGCGGTTAGAGAACGTCGCGTTCAGCCGGCTTGGACCGAATCGTCCGGGCGGCGCTCAAGCACGCCATCCACGATGCCGTACGACTTAGCGTCCTGAGCAGCCATGAAGAAGTCGCGCTCAACGTCCTTCTCGATCTGCTCGATGGTTTGCCCGGTATTGGCCGCCATTTCGCGATTCAGCTTTTCACGCAAGTACAGGATTTCCTTGGCCTGAATCGCAATATCCGTGGCCTGACCCTGCGCACCGCCCGAAGGCTGGTGAATCATCACGCGGGAGTGCGGCAAGGCATATCGCTTGCCTTTCGCACCCGCAGCCAGAAGGAACGCACCCATCGAGCAGGCTTGGCCGACGCAGATCGTGCTCACATCCGGACGGATGAAACGCATGGTGTCGTAAATGGCCAATCCGGCCGTGACCACGCCGCCGGGCGAGTTGATGTAGAGACTGATGTCCTTCTCGGGGTTTTCAGCCTCGAGGAACAAGAGCTGTGCCACCACCACGTTCGCCACGTAGTCGTCGACGGGACCGACCAGAAAAATCACTCGTTCCTTCAGCAGGCGCGAATAGATGTCATACGCACGCTCGCCACGAGCGGTCTGTTCGACCACCATCGGCACGAGGTTGAGACTCTTGGTCGGTTCCATGGGTGGCTCCGTTGATTAAGCGTTCGGGCGCAGCGCGTCGGTAAACGACATCGCCACATCAGTCGCCTGCGCACGCTCGGAGATCCAATCGATCACCTGCTCTTCCATGACGCGTGCCTGCAGACCCGACATGAGTTGGGGGTCGTTCCGGTAAAGTTCAACCACCTGCGACGGATCTTCATAGGTCGAAGCAATCAACTGAATGGCTTCGTTCACACGCTTGCCATCAAGGCGCAGCTCGTTACGACGCGCCACTTCACCCACGATCAGGCCGGCAGCAACACGATTCTTAGCTGCGGCCATGAACTGCACGTGGTCCACCGTGCCTACATTCTGACCCTGACGGCGCGCCTGCTCTTCAGCGGAACGCGCCATCGAGCGCGCTTCGGCTTCGATCAAACGCGGCGGCAGTTCAACGTGCGCATAGGTCTGCACCAGCTTTTGCGCCACTTCCGAGCGCAAACGCGCGGAGAGAGCACCCTTCAGTTCGCGGGAAAGGTTGCTGCGGACTTCGTTTCGGAACTGCTCAATCTTGCCGGAACGGACGCCGAAGCTCTTCACAAATGCCTCGTCAATCTCGGGCAAATGCTGCTCGGAAACCTTGGAGGCCTTCACGGTGACCTGGGCGGTCTTGCCAGCCATTTCCGCAACGCGCCAGTCGGCGGGGAAGTCGACCGCAACAACCTTTTCTTCACCCACCGAAATGCCTACGAGGGCATTTTCAATTGCCGGGAACAGCATGTTGCTACCGATGACGGTGACGCCGCGCTCAACCCCCTCTGCCGGGAAGCGGGCACCGTCGACCTGTGCGCTCGTCTCAACGTTCACCAAATCGCCGGCCTGCGCTGCGCGCTCAACGACATTCCAGCTGCGGCGCTGCTGACGCAGCGTTTCAATCATTTGGTCCACATCAGCATCTTCGACCTGCGCCACGGGGCGCTGGATGGCGAGCTTCGCCACGTCGATTTCGCCGAATTCGGGCGCAACCTCGAAGGTTGCCGTGTACCGCAGTTCTTCCGCGGCGCCACCCTCAGCAGTGATCTCGGGCTGCCCAACGGGCTGCAGATTCTGCTGGCGCAGTGCTTCGCCGAAGCTCTCGCGAACGACGTCGGAATAGGCCTCAGAGCGGACCTGTGCGCCGAAGCGCTGCTCAACCACCTTGACCGGAACTTTGCCGGGGCGGAATCCATTGATTCGAGCGGTGCGCGCAATTTCACGCAGTCGCCCACCCACGGCGGATTCAAGGCGCTCGGCCGGAACACTGACCGAAAGCTTGCGTCCCAAGCTACCGATGGATTCAAGGGAAACGTGCATGCTCACTCCTGATGTGCTGCGCAAATGCGCCAGCCTAAAAAACAAAAAACCCGCGGAGTCTGATCTCATCCTCCGCACCGGTTGCCTCTTGGTGCGAAAGGAGAGACTCGAACTCTCACGGGTTGCCCCACTGGAACCTAAATCCAGCGCGTCTACCAATTTCGCCACATTCGCAGGCAAGAGCAGACGGTACAGCTTGAGGTTTGGTGGGCCGTCTAGGATTCGAACCTAGGACCTACGGATTAAGAGTCCGCTGCTCTACCAACTGAGCTAACGGCCCGGAAACCTCGTCGCCGACGCGACTGCGAAGGCGAATTATGCCCTACTGGAGGGCTGGGGTGGAAGACGGGATTTGAACCCGCGACCCCTGGAATCACAATCCAGTGCTCTAACCAACTGAGCTACATCGACCGCACAAACCTTGGCGCGCCCGGCAGGAATCGAACCTGCAACCGCCGGCTTAGAAGGCCGGTGCTCTATCCGATTGAGCTACGGGCGCTCAGACTCGAATGGATCACCCGGATTCAACACCGGAGCTACAGCTTGATCGACAGCGCCGAACCCTGCAACTGGTCGGGGCAGAGGGATTCGAACCCACGACATCCAGCTCCCAAAGCTGGCGCTCTACCAGGCTGAGCTATACCCCGGAAAAACCGGTTGGTCGACAACTTCGCTGATCAATGCGACGAGCGCACGAGCAGAACGAAACCACCTCACCGAACAAAACAGGGTGCCGAAGCACCCTGAAGTTAACGCTGGCGCGCCCGGAAGGATTCGAACCTCCGACCCCCAAGTTCGTAGCCTGGTGCTCTATCCAACTGAGCTACGGGCGCGTAGAAACGAAATTATGCGATGAGTGAGGAATCCCGTCAAGCATCGCGTTACTTCTTGTTGCACGAACCGCGCGCTCAATTGCGCGGAACAAGTGGAAACCGCTGAGACGTAAACGCCGCCCAAAGGCGGCGCTGACGTGGCGGAGTGAGAGGGATTCGAACCCTCGATAGAGCTTTTGACCCTATACTCCCTTAGCAGGGGAGCCCCTTCGGCCACTCGGGCATCACTCCGTTCAACCCGCCCTTTGTCAGAGCGGGCGCAAAGAGTAACGATTCACGCGTCTTCCGGCAAATTTTCTTTGCCATGCCCGCTGGATTTGCCCGCCTCATCTCGCTGGATGCGCTGAAAAATCTCTTCGCGATGAACTGCGACCTCTTTCGGGGCGGTGATGCCAATACGCACCTGATTGCCCTTGACACCCAAAACCGTCACGGTCACGGAGTCGCCGATCATCAGGGTTTCACCGACCCTTCTTGTCAAAATCAACATATGCCTTCACCTCGTCCGGGGTTCTTCCTACACCGGACCACGGGGGCATCCACGCCCTCCGCAGCCTGATCGGCCTTGCAACTCCAGTGATAGTAGGTTGCACACTCAGCACACGCAACGGTTTGAACCGTGCGCGACGCCAACAAGTGTCAAACGCCCAGACGTTCGGCGACCCACTGCGGCACAGAAGCCAGAGCGCGCTCGAGCTCGGGGCCATCGTTGCCTCCACCTTGCGCCAAGTCGGGTCGACCACCGCCTTTCCCGCCCACTTGTGCAGCGACGTACGCGAGCAAATCACCGGCCTTAACGCGCCCCAAGGCAGCACCGTGACTGCCCGCAATTAGGCTCGCCTTACCATCGCCCGCCGCAGCAAGAATCACTACGACATCGCCTAGTTTTTGCTTCAAGGAATCGACTGCATCGCGCAAGCCCTTTGCATCCATTCCCTCTAGACGCGCAGCAACAACATGCAATGCACCGACCTTGACCGCATGGGTCGCGAGATCAGCACTCGCGCCCGCTGCAGCCTTGGCCTTAAACGATTCGATTTCTCGCTCCAGTTTTTTCTGGCGATCAAGCAAACCACGCAGCTTGTCGAGAACATCCGTCGTGCGCCCACCCAACAAGTCGGCCGCTTTGTCGATGAGCGCTTCCTGCGCAGCAATTTGTGCCAGAGCGCCGCGACCGGTGACAGCCTCGATGCGACGAATACCTGCAGCCACACCGCCCTCGGAAATCACCTTGAACAAACCAATGTCACCGGTGCGATGAACATGAGTTCCGCCGCAAAGCTCGGTTGAAAAATCGCCCATCCGAAGGACGCGAACGCGCTCGCCATACTTTTCACCGAACAACGCCATGGCACCGAAATCGATGGCCTCTTGCATGCCCATGTGGTGCACTTCCGCTTCCGCATTTGCACGGATCTCGGCATTCACCATCGACTCGATCGTGGACAGTTGCTCCGCGGTAATGGGAGCGAAATGCGAGAAGTCGAAACGCAAGCGATCGGGAGCAACAAGCGAACCTTTCTGGGTGACATGCTCACCCAAGACAATGCGCAAGGCCGAATGCAGCAAGTGCGTCGCCGAATGGTTAAGCACTGTGTCCTGGCGGC
>JAIXVL010000203.1 GCA_027483045.1 Lysobacteraceae bacterium | reverse complement strand
TGCACACCGGCCTGGAAGCCGAAGCTGCCGCCGCCGAGCGAGATAAAGGTGGGGTTCGACCAGGTGCCATCGGCACCGCGCACCGCCAGAAGTCCTTTGCCGCCGCGACCGCCAAAGATCAGGCCGGCCTTCACCACATCGGGCAATACCGCAATCGCTTCAGATTCGCGCAGCAAACGCTCTGGGATCGACTCCTCGGGAATCTGCAGGATCTCGGAGAGCACGCGCACGGCGTTGTCGGCACGGGCAATCTCTTTCTCCTGCGCCTGAGCAGCAAAGGGCAACGAGAGGGCAAGCAGGGCGGCAAGGGCAAAACGCATTGGGGGTCTCCTCGGAAGCAATCTGCGCCAGTGTCGGCGTCGGTGCCTAAACGGCGCATGAGTCCGCCGTGACATAGGCTTCATGATAATGGCCCATCGCCCCTATTGCCCGAGCCCATGCACACCGCGTTTCGACCTGCACCTGCGACCGCCAGCGACCGTACTGGCCTGCTCTTGGTGAATCTGGGCACCCCCGACGCACCCACGCCTGCCGCGGTTCGGCGCTATCTGGGCGAGTTTCTGCACGATCACCGCGTGGTCGATCTGAACCGCTGGATCTGGTGCCCGGTGCTCCACGGCATCATTTTGCCGCTGCGCTCGCCACGAGTCGCCAAGGCCTACGCCAGTATTTGGACGGCGGAAGGCTCGCCGCTGCTGGCCTTGTCGCAGCGCCTGACGAAGGGCGTCGCGGCCGCACTACCCGATGTGGATGTGCGCTTGGCCATGCGTTACGGCAACCCGTCGGTGCCGAGCGTGCTGCGCGCCATGGACGAAGCCGGCACGCGTCGCATCGTGGTGCTGCCGCTGTATCCGCAGTATTCGGCCAGCACATCGGCCTCGTCGCACGATGCAGTGATGAAGGAAGTGATGCATTGGCGCCGCCAGCCGGAACTGCGTCTTGTGCAGGACTATCACGTCGACACGGGTTGGGTGGCGGCGATGGCCAAGCGCATTGCGGCGCACTGGGTCGAGCATGGGCGCCCCGACCGCCTGCTGATGAGCTTTCACGGCATTCCGCAGCGTTTTGTCGCGGGTGGCGACCCTTATGCGGCGCAGTGCCGCGCGAGCGCTGAAGCCATCGCGCAAGCGCTTGAGCTGGAGCCGAAGGACTGGGCGCTCACGTTCCAATCGCGCTTTGGCCGCGAACCGTGGCTGCAGCCCTACACCGACAAGACCTTGGATCAATGGGGCCGCGACAAGGCCGGCACGGTCGATGTCGTATGCCCGGGCTTCGCGGTGGATTGTTTGGAAACGCTGGAAGAGATTGCGGTGGAGAACGCGCACACCTACACGGAAGCCGGCGGCACGGCGCTTCGCTATATCCCGGCGCTCAACGACGACGCTGCGCATGTTCAAGCACTGGCGGCGCTCTATCGTCGTCATGCGCAGGGCTGGGAATGAGCACGGTCACCGAGATTCGATTGCCCGCCGGCCGCGGCGAATTGGCTGCGCTGCGCAGCGGCAATCCGCAAGGCGCGAAGATTCTGGCGCTGCATGGCTGGCTGGATAACGCCGCCAGCTTCGAGCCGCTGTTTGATGCACTCGCCGACTTCGATGTGGTGGCACTCGACTTACCGGGGCACGGTGCCTCGTCGCACCGCTTGGCGGGCTACGACTACGTGTACGTCGATTGGCTGCACGATGTGCTCGATGCACTCGACGCACTGGGCTGGCAACGCGCGCATCTGCTGGGCCATTCGATGGGCGCCACGATCGCCAGCACCTTGGCGGCTGCGTGTCCGCAGCGGGTGGAACGGCTGGCCTTGATCGAAGGTTTGGGCCCACTCGGTGGCTCTGCCGATGGCGCGGGCACACGGCTGCGCGAAGCGATTGAAGCGCGACGCGCGCTTGAAGCACGCAGCAAGGAAACGCCGCGGGTGATCGCCAGCCTCAGCACCGCCGTTAGCGCCCGACTGATGGCCACGCCGATGCGTAGCGACGACGCCGAGCGCATCGTGAAGCGCAATCTGCGCGAGGTGCCCGGCGGTTTCGCGTGGCGCTCCGATCCGCGCCTGCGCCTACCGTCGTCCACACGTCTTCCCGAAGCAGCGATCCAATCCATCTTGAAGGCGATCGAAGCGCCCACCTTGCTGCTTGCCGCCTCGCCTGCACCGCCCTACTTCACGCCCGCACAGCGTGATGCGCGAGCGGCTTGCGTGCGCGATCTGCGCATCGAAGTGCTGGAAGGCGGGCATCACCTGCACATGGAGCGCGCCAACGAAGTGGGGCCGATGCTGCGCGACTTTTTTGCGGGCTGATTAGCCCAGCAGCGCGCGCCACTGGGCCTTCAGGCCTAGACCTTCACTGCCGCGCAGAAAACGGCGGGCCTCGCGCCACGAGGGCCAACGGCGTTCCACTTCGGCCCAGAACGCGGGCGAATGATTGGCGTGCACCAGATGGCAGAGCTCGTGCACCAGCACGTACTCGAAGGCATGCGGCGGACCCAGCACCAACGAGAGATCGAGCGACACGCGCGCATCCGGCGACAAGCTGCCCCACAGCGAAGACAGCGCACGAAAGCGAAACGCCGCAGGCGGACGCGGTAAATCGTCGAGGTAGCGTGGCAGCCATCGCGCCACGGCAGTGCGTGCTTCCGCCGCATAGAACTCGGTGAGTGCGCGGCGCAGGCTTGCGGCACTGGCACGCTCGGGCGCATGAAAGCGCAGGCCTTCCTCATCGCGTTCCACACGGGCGCTACGCGCCAGCACCCACTCCACCGCAAGGTTTTCGCCTGCAAGGGGCAGCGTGCTCAATGCACCAAAGGCCCACTGCACGGGCGCCTGCGTGACGCGGAAGCGCTGCCACTGCGCCGCAATCCATGCAGCGTGGTCAGCCACAAAGGCATTGGCGACTGCATCGGAAATGCGCCAGGGAATCGACACCCGCGCGCCGCGCTCGGAAACGGTCAAGCGCAAACGACGTGAGCGGCGATCGCGCACCCACGCCATGGGCACGTCCTGTCCGGCGACACACAAAGTGCTGCGATCCAAAGCGGTCTCCATGCGGGGCATGAACCACCTTACTCCGCGCGACTGAACTTGAGGGTCTTTTCCAGAACGGTGAAGAGCGTGGCCAGCTGGGCACTGAACAGTGCATAGCGCGCGTCCAACTCGGCGTGCAAGGAATCGCGCTCGGTGTTCTCCAACGAATCTACCGCGCCATCGAGCAACTTGAGCTTGCGAATGATCAAGTCTTCGCCGAGCACGAAGCTCACGTGATCATCGAGCACGAGGGCGAGCTTGGTCACTTGCTTGCCGTTATCGAGGTGCTTGGTGATTTCCTCGGCCGTGAGCTCTTGGCGCTGTGCCTTCACTACTGCGCCGCCATCCACTGGGTCCTTCAGTTCGCATTCGTCGCCGAGCGTCAGACCTTCGGGCAGGGGTTGGCCGGTGAGCCAACCAGTCATCAGCGCACGCACCGAGACTTCGGCATTCACGGGCACCGCCGGAAAGCTGCCCATGGCGTGGCGAAGTTCAGAGACAAAGCTTTCCGCGCTTTTCTTCGACGAGGCATCGACCGCGATGAAGCTGTGCTTGGCATCCAAGCTGGCTGACAAGCGCGAGCCCTTGATGAAGGCCTTGGGCAGCATCTCGTGAATCAGATCATCCTTCAGCTGCTTACGCGCTTTACCGCCCAGCTTGCGACCTTGCTTCGCTTCAATTTCCGCCAGCTTGCGCGCCAGCGCTTCGTTCACGACGGCGCCCGGAAGCAAGCGATCTTCGCGGCCCAAGGTCAACCATGTGCATTCGCCGATGCGATGCGAGAGCGCGGGTTCGTCGCGACCGAAGGGCGAAACAAAACCGCGCGAACCGAGCTCAAGCGGACCCACGGGCTTGAGCGGATGCTCGATCAAACGATCATCCAAAGTCTCGAATACAGGCTTGAGCGTGGAGGGAAAACGGAAGAACGAAAGATTGCGAAAAAACATGGAAATCCTTGCAAGAAACCGCGCCTAACGCGCGGCAGAGCCGCATCAGCGGCGAGAAAATGTGTTCGATAACGCAGCGAGTTGGCGATCGTGCCAGCGCCACAGGAACGCAAGCGCCAACACCGCACCCAAGCCCGCCAAACCCATGTCGGATTGCGTGTCCCAGACATAGCCCTGCGTGCCGAGAAAGGCCTCAGCATCTTCGCCCGAGAGAAGCGCCACCCACCATTCGATCAATTCGTAGAAGGCGCTGAAGCCGAGGCAAAAGCCCACGATCAACAGGTTGCGCCACGCTGCGCCATTCACCACCTGCAGGCGCAAGAAAAGCTCGCGCGCAATCATGGCGGGCACAAAGCCCTGCGCCAGATGCCCCAGCTTGTCGTAGTTGTTGCGCGTGCCATCGGTGAGTTCGCGCACCCACTCGCCCAGCGGCACTTCGGCATAGGTGTAGTGGCCGCCCAACATCAGGATCAGGCAGTGCACCAGAATCAGCACATACAGCAGCGGCGTCAGCGGGAATCGTGCGCGCGTGTACAGCAGCACCGCGCCACCGATCAGCGCGGGCAACACTTCCAAGAACCACGTGAATAGGTCTTTAGGCGCGATGGCAGACCACACCAGCACCGCGGTGAACACTGCGGCCCAAGCCAGCGCACCCGGCGAACGCAAAGAGGCAGGCGTGCTCACGGGTTCCAAATCGGGTCGAAGTTCTTGGCGCGAATCGCCGCAAGTGCATCCACGGGCTTAGCCGCAGGTGCATCGTCATCCACATCGACCTCGCTCGCCGGCGCACCAGCCATCCACGCGTGCAGATCGGGCAACGGCGCTTCGCTGTGACGGCCCAAGGCCATGAAGTCGAACAGCGCGCGGTCTGACAGCTGCGAAGGACGCACATCGCCCAAGGCACGAGAAATGGTTTCCAAACGGCCCGGCGATTCCTTCTCCCACTGCTCCAACATGCGCTTCACGACTTTGCGCTGCAGATTTTCCTGCGAGCCGCACAGCGTGCAAGGAATGATGGGGAAGCCCTTCGCTTCGGCAAAGGCCGCGATGTCGCTTTCCTTCACATAGGCCAAGGGGCGAATCACTGTGTGCTTGCCGTCATCGCTTTGCAGCTTGGGCGGCATGCCGCTGATCTTGGCGTGGAAGAACAAGTTCAAGAAGAACGTGGCCAACAAATCGTCGCGATGATGACCGAGCGCAATCTTGGTGAAACCGTTCTCGGCGGCATAGGCGTAAAGCGCGCCGCGACGCATGCGCGAGCACAACGAGCACATCGTCTTGCCCTCGGGCACCACGCGCTTCACCACCGAGTAGGTGTCCTGCTCAAGGATGTGGAAAGGCTGGGCGATGCCTTCCAGATACTCGGGGAGCACATGTTCGGGAAAGTTGGGCTGCTTCTGATCCAGATTGACCGCCACCAGCTCGAAGCGCACGGGCGCCTTCACCTGCAGCTGCCGCAGAATGTCGAGCATGGTGTAGCTGTCCTTGCCGCCGGACAGGCACACCATGACCTTGTCGCCTTCTTCGATCATGCCGAAGTCGGCGATGGCCTGGCCCACTTGGCGGCGCAGGCGCTTGTTCAGCTTGTTGAGTTCATGCGCGCTACCGGCCACAGGGGCGGAGCGCGGCGAAGGCGCGGACATGGGGCGGGTTTCTGCAACAGTCGGGCCGCTATTCTAAGCCCTGCCCCGCCCGCTGTCGGGGCCCTGCACCACGTGTAAGCTCAGTGCCCGGGAGAACCCATGCACTCTATCGACCCCGGACAAATTGCCTTTCGCCTGATGGAGCTCCGCAGCGAGCACCGCGACCTCGACGCCGCGATTGCGGCGCTGGCCTCGCAAACGCCCTGCGACGAACTTCGCTTGAAGCGCATGAAGAAGCGCAAGCTGGCCGTGAAGGACCAGATTGCGTGGCTGGAGAATCGGCTGATCCCGGATTTGGATGCGTAGCCGACCGCTTTGACTCAACCCTTAAACGCCGGCCTCTCACCCGTGATGCGGCCACCGCCGGCCGACTCGTTGGTGATGTGCGTGATGGTGTGGCGCAGCTCGCGACCCAGAACGATCTTCGCGTCTTTGTCCCACGCCATCAGTGCCTCATCGAAATCCAGCTTGCCGTCCGGACACAGCCACACCAACTTCAATTCGCGCAGCTTGGCGATGAAGCCACGGAACAGGCTTTTATCGAAGAACTCCGGCGCTGCAGGCGCATAGAGCAGCGAAAGTCGCTGCGCGGCGAGCTGGCAGAAGGTTTCCAATTCGCTCGCACTGATGCTGCGCGGGCCGCGGCGCACCAAGGTGGCGATGGCAATGAAGTAACGCTCGAAGGCCTGTTGCAGTGAATGCGCAATGGCGCGCAAGCGGAACACTTCATCGGTTTGGCCGGGGCCACGCGTCAGGAAACCGCCCTCGTCGTCGCTGGCGACGGAGAGCAAGCCTTCGGCAACGAACAAGTTGATCGTGGCATCCAAGCGCTCGGCGAAATCGTCCTCGCTCCAAGGCAAGAACAATTCCGCCTTGATGAACGGGTAGATGGTCTTGCCCAAACGCAGCACGCCGGAGCGGCTCATGCGGCGGTTGTTCTGGAAGCACAGCGCAATCCACGCCGAGGCGGAGAACAGGTGCAGCACGCTGTTGCGGAAGTAGCTCTGCAACACGGCCGTATCGCCATCCATCGACAGCACATCGCCCAGCGGGTGCTTCACGCGGCTGATCACGCCCATGCCTTCGCCGTAGGTGATGATCTGTTCGGGCGACATGTACGTCCGCGTCCCCTGGATCGGAGGCTTGCTCCCCAGGTACTTCGCGAAAAACGACGGCGGCTTGCACGTCAGCGAAAAGTCGATCAGCCGGACATCCCCGCCCTTGGTCGCCAGGATGTTGTCCGGCTTGATATCCCGGTGAATCCACCCTTTCTGGTGCATATGC
>JAIXVL010000263.1 GCA_027483045.1 Lysobacteraceae bacterium | reverse complement strand
CGCTGAGTTCTGCACGCTCACTTACGGCGTGAAGTTCCCGATGTTCGAGAAGGTCGTCGTGCGCGGTGCAGAAGCGACGCCCTTCTATCGCGAGCTCGCGGCAGCGACTGGCGAACAGCCGGGTTGGAACTTCCACAAGTACCTGATCGATCGCTCGGGCAAGGTCATTGCGAGCTTCGGTAGCCGCGTGAAGCCCGATGCTCCGGAGTTAGTTGCTACGGTTGAGAAGGCGATTGCGCAACCGAAACCGGCGTCGAACTGATCTGCACCGCTAAACGCGACGCAGCACAGCTTCGATCATCCAGCCCAGCACGGGAATGTGGCGGAAAATGCCTTCCGCCGCATTCCAATAGTCTTGGTGATACACCACGCGGCCATCGCGATCGAATCGCAGATGGGACAAACCAATGCTGTGCGTGTCTTGGCCTTTCTTGAAGCGCTTGAAGCGAATCATCATGGTCCAGCGCACGAGATACTCGCCTTCGGCATTGCGCGTGGAATCAATGATGCGCACGGTGCATGCATCCACCGCTTCAGCGCTTTCGCGCAGGTAGTGAGCGAGTGCGTCGCGACCGACCACGGTCTTCAAGGTATCGTTGAACCAGACGTCTTTCGCGTAGGACTCTGGCAGCAAGCGCTCAATGCGATCGGGCGCGAAGCTGGAGAAGAACGCCGCGAAAGTCGCCAAGGCCCGGGCTTCCTCCGCGCTGCCCGCTGCGGGAGGATGAGGGTGCGTGCGGCGAGCCGCCTCGAGAGCTTCAAAGGTATCCATGAGCGAATTTGATAACGACTTCCGTCTGGATTACATGACGGTGCAGGACCTGCACCAGCCGCCCCTGCCTTCGCGGGCGATCCTTCTGACCTGGGCCGGGCTCTTGCCCTTCCTTGGGGCTCTGGTCGTGCTGGTGGCGTGGCCGGCGGGAGCGGAGCTGGCTCTGAAGGCCTTTGTGGGCTACTCGGCCATCATCCTCAGCTTCTTGGGCGGTGTGCGTTGGGGGCGTGTGATGGCGGCAGGGGCAGGCGCTCCGGGCTATGTACTGGCGGTCTTGCCGAGCCTCTGGGCCTTTCCCGCGCTGTTTCTCCCCCCTTTGTTCGCGGTTCCGTCTCTTGCCTTCGGCTTTGCGCTGGCGCTCTGGTTCGATACCCGGGCCGACACCGTGCCGGCCACGCCCGGCTTTAGAACACTCCGCATTCGGATCAGCGCAGCGGTCATCACCTGCCATGTGGTTCTGTTGATCGCATTACGGCTTGGATTTGGCCCCGGCCTCTGAGTCACATGCATTGCCGAACAGGGGGGTAGGGGCTGACAATAGCCAGCCCGTCGCGCCGCGGCGGTTCTGACTGACTGGAGCTTGTTCCCCCATGTTGAACACCCGTTCCCTGGCCTCCGCCGCGCTGATCGGCCTGTGCGTTTTCGCCTCTTCTGCTTTTGCTCAAGCGCCTGGCCAACCGGCTGCTGCCGCCGATGCACCTGCCGCGCTGACGCTTCCGGAGATCGCTGGCCTCAAGAGCGATAACGAAAAGATCAGCTACATGATTGGCCTGCAGATGGCCAACAGCTTGGGTCAAGTGAAAGAGTACGTGGACGTTCCCACGCTGACGAAGGCCATCCAGGCTGGCTTGTCTGGCCAAGGCCGTGCCATGACCGATGAGCAGGCGCAGGCCATTGGTATGGCGTTTGGTCAGTTCATGCAGCGCAAAGAAATGGCGCGTCAGATGGAGTTGGGCGCGAAGAATCAGGCCGAAGGCGATGCTTTCCTTGCCGCCAATAAGTCGAAGGCTGGCGTGCGCACCACCGAAAGCGGCCTGCAGTATCAGGTCGTTCGTGCAGGTGCCGGCGCAACGCCGACGGCTGCCGATACCGTGAAGGTGCACTACCGCGGCACCTTGCTCGACGGTAAGGAATTCGACAGCTCGTACTCGCGCAATGAGCCGGCCACGTTCCCGCTGGCTAGCGTGATTCCGGGCTGGACCGAAGGCGTTGCGCTGATGCCGGTGGGTTCGAAGTACGTGTTCTGGATCCCCGCTGCTTTGGCCTATGGCCAATCGGGTGCAGGTGAGTCCATTCCGCCGAATTCCACGCTGAAGTTTGAAGTCGAGCTTCTCGAAATCGTGAAGCCGGAACAGCCCGCCGCGCCCGCGCAGTAATTCGCAGACTAGGCGTGTCACGCAGGGGTCGCGGTTCGCTGCGACCCTTGTGCTTTTTGAGATCAGTGGAGGGCGCCCATGCGCGTCAGCGTTTTTGGAACGGGCTATGTGGGCTTGGTCACCGGCACCTGCTTGGCCGAAGTGGGTCATCAAGTCACGTGCGTGGATATTGATCGCGCGAAGATCGAAGGCCTTGAACAAGGCCGCATTCCGATCTTCGAACCGGGCCTTGAAGACATGGTGTTGGCCAACCATCGCTCTGGCCGACTGAACTTCACCACCGATGCCGCTTCGGCGATTGCGTCCGCGACGATCGTGTTTATCGCTGTGGGAACGCCGCCAGACGAAGACGGCAGTGCCGATCTTCGGCATGTGCTCGGTGTCGCGCGCACCTTGGGCCAGCACATCACTGCATCGACGGTGGTGGTCAACAAGTCCACGGTGCCTGTGGGTACTGCGGATCGCGTTCGCGAAGTGATCGCGGCGGAGTTGGCGGCGCGCGGTGTGGACGTTCCCTTTCAGGTCGTTTCGAATCCAGAGTTCTTGAAGGAAGGCGCCGCTGTCGCGGACTGCATGCGCCCTGATCGCATCATTCTGGGCAGCAGCAATGCAGCAGCAGTCGAGAAAATGAAGCGGCTCTATGCGCCCTTTAATCGCAATCACGAGCGCGTGATCGTGATGGATGAGCGCTCGGCCGAGCTGACCAAGTACGCAGCCAACGCGATGCTGGCCACGAAGATCAGCTTTATGAACGAGATGGCCAATATTGCCGAGCGTGTGGGCGCTGATATTGAAGCTGTGCGCCATGGCATTGGTTCTGATCCGCGCATCGGCTGGCATTTCATCTACCCAGGAGCGGGCTACGGCGGCTCATGCTTCCCGAAGGATGTGCAGGCGCTGGAGCGCACGGCACGGCAGCACGGCTACGGCGCGCAAATTCTTGAAGCCGTCGAAGCCGTGAATGAGCGCCAGAAGAGCAAGTTGTTCGAGTTGGTGGAGCGTCATTTTCGCGGCCATATCGAAGGCAAGACCTTTGCGGTCTGGGGTTTGGCCTTCAAACCCAACACCGACGACATGCGCGAGGCGTCAAGCCGCACTTTGCTCGCGCAGCTTTGGGCTGCTGGCGCGAAAGTGCGCGCTCATGATCCTGAAGCGATGGAAGAAGCCGCGCGCATCTTTGGCACGCGTTCCGACCTAGTGCTGTGCGAAACCCCGGCCGATGCGCTGCAGGGCGCAGATGCACTGATCGTGGTGACCGAGTGGAAGGCCTTCTGGAGCCCGGATTTCGATGTCCTCAAAAAGACGCTTCGAGCGGAAGTGGTCTTCGATGGTCGCAACGTCTATGAACCCAAAGAAGTCGAGGAAGCCGGATTGGCTTACTACGGCATCGGCCGTGGGCGCAGTTTGAGGAGCGGCCACTGATGCCCGCGCAAGAACGTGAGACCCACGCTGATCGCCGCCTGACCGAGTTGGAAACGCGACTCGCGTTTCAGGAGCATGCGCTCAACGAACTTTCTGAGGCATTGGCCGATGCGCGCATCGAAAGTGCGAAGAACCGCGAGTTGCTGCATCGCGTTTTGGAAGATTCGAAGCACTTGCGCCGCGGATTGATGGCCGACCCGGGCAGCGAACCGCCGCCCCCGCATTACTGAGCATGCAATGAGCGACACGCTGAAAGACCAATTGATGGGTTTGGGCTTCAAGCCGGCACCGAAACCCGAGAAGCCGGTGCGGCCTTCCCATCCGAAGGACGCGGAACGCACGCATCGCCCGAGTCAAGGCAAGCCCACTGCTCGGCCCAGCCAAGCGAAGGGTGGTGAACGCCGCGATGCGCGGCCTGCGCGTTCTCAAGAAGAGATTGATCTCGCCAAGGCCTACGCACTGCGCGCCGCTAGCGAGAAACGTGAGCGCGAAAATGCTGAGAAGGCGAAGCAAGAGCTTGCTCGCCAGCGTCGCGAAGCGAAGGCAAAGCTCGATGCCTTGCTGGTGGGCAAGGCACTGAATGATCCGGCCGCTGAAGTGGCGCGGCACTTTCCTTACGGCGGAAAGATCAAGCGTGTGTACGTCACGCCGGAGCAGTTGAAGGCACTGAACGCTGGTGAGTTGGGCGTGCTGCAAAGCAATGGCCGCTATCTCTTGGTGAGCGCGGCCTTGCTGGTCGAGGCCAAGTCGATCTTTGCTGAAGCGGTGGCCTTAGAGGTCGATCCAAACGCGCCAGCCGGTAGCGATGAGTACGCCGATCCGAGCTATCAGGTGCCTGACGATCTCGTTTGGTAAACGAATCGGGGCCCGAAGGCCCCGACGCGTCACCTAGTTTTTCGGAATTCTCAGGTTTCTTCGTCCTTGCCTGCTTCCTCGGTGGACTTGCCGGTGTCGGCCAAGAAACCGCGGTTACGGAGCAGTGGCTCGACGCCCGGCTCTTTGCCACGGAAGGCCACATAGGCTTCCATCGGCGGGCGAAGATTGCCGCCTGAGAAGACGTACTTCTTCAAGCGCGCCGCCATTTCCGGATTGAAGATATCGCCGGTTTCCTTGAACGCATCGAAGCCGTCCGAGTCCAGAACTTCGGACCATAGGTAGCTGTAGTAGCCGGCGGAGTAGCCGCCCGCAAATACGTGAGCGAAGTGCGGGCTACGGTGGCGCATAGGAATTTCGGGAATTGCGCCAATCTTCTCAAGCGCTTGTTTCTCGAAGCTGGCAACGTCGAGGTCTTTCGCTTGGTCGCTGGTCAGGGTGTGGAAATCCATGTCCACCAAACCTGAGGCCAAGAACTCCACCGTGGCGAAGCCCTGGTTGAAGCTCTGCGCGCGCTTCAGGCGCTCCTGCAGAGCCACGGGCATGCTGGCACCGGTCTCTTTGTGGGTTGCGAAGCGGTTTAGGACCTCGGGCTGCAGCAGGTAGTGCTCCATAAACTGCGCCGGGAACTCCACAAAATCGCGCGACACCGCCGTGCCGGCAACACTCGGATAGTTCACGTTCGAAAGCAGGCCGTGCAGCGCGTGCCCAAGTTCGTGGAACATGGTGACTGCATCATCGACACTCACTGTGGCGATTTGGCCTTCGGCCACCGCAGGAATGTTCATCACGTTCACGACTTGAGGCGTCACCTCGCCGTCGAAGCGCTCCTGCGAGCGATAGGCGCTCATCCATGCTCCGCCCGATTTTCCCTGCCGTGCGAAGTAGTCGCCATAGAACAGACCAACGTGCTTGCCTTCGGCGTCCTTCACTTCCCAAACGCGAACGCTGGGGTGGTAGACCGGGATGTCTTTGCGCTCGGCGAAGCTAAGGCCAAACAGACGACCGGCCACATAGAACTGGGCAGCAATCATCTGATCCAGCTGGAAGTAAGCGCGCACTTCCTCTTGGCTGATGTCGAAGCGTTGCTTCCGCACCTTCTCAGCGTAATAGCGCCAATCCCAACCCTGAAGGGCGTAGTCGCCGCCCTCGGCAGCGATCAGCTCCTGCATGTCGGTACGCTCTTCTTTGGCGCGCGCGAGCGCGGGCTCCCAAACGCGACGCATCAGCTCCAGTGCCGCCTCGGGCGTTTGTGCCATCGTGTCGTCTAGGGTGAACTCGGCATGCGACTCGTAACCCATGATGCGAGCACGCTCCGCACGCAAAGCCACGGTCTCAGCGATGATGGCCTTATTGTCTTCGCTATCGTTGTTGTCGCCACGCGCGATCCACGCTGACCAGGCTTTCTCTCGCAAGTCGCGGCGCTGCGAGAAGCTGATGAAGGGTTCAACGCTCGGGCGTTGCAGCGTGATCGCGAACTTTCCTTCATGGCCGCGCGTTTTTGCTTCAGCCGCCGCGGAAGCTTTCAGCGGAGCGGGAAGACCCGCAAGGTCGGCTTCGTCGAGCAGCATCACCCAGCTATCGGTGTCCTTCATCAGGTTCTGCTGGAACTGCGTCGAGAGCGTGGCCATACGCTCGCCAATTTGGCCCATGCGTTGCCGCTGATCAGCGGTCAGAGCGGCGCCCGCTCGAGTGAACTGCAGGTAGTAGCGTTCGGTCACGCGTTGCTGCTCAGCGTTCAGGCCGGCGCTCTCGCGTGCTTCGTAAACCGCCTTCACTCGGGCGAACAAGGCGGGGTTCAGTGCGATGGCATTTTGGTGGGCAGCGCTGCGCGGCGCCATCTCAGATTGGATGGCGCGGATGGCGTCACTGCTGTTGGCTGACGTCATGTTGAAGAACACCGAACCCACGCGATCGAGCAAGCGGCCAGAGCGCTCGAGAGCGGCGATGGTGTTCTCGAAACTGGGTGCCTCGCTTTGTGCAGCAATCTTCTCGACTTCTGCCAAGTGCTCTGCCATGCCGCGATTGAAAGCGGGAACAAAGTGCTCATTGCGAATGCGATCGAAGGGCACTGCAGCAAAGGGCGTGGCCCAATCCTGTTCGAAGAATGGATTGGCCTGCGTTGCATCAGCGCTGTTCGTGCTGCCGGGTACAGAAGCAAGAATGGGTGCGGGTGCTGCAGCCATCAGCGCCAAAGAAAGGGCAAGGGCGAGCGAGGTCTTGGTCATGGAGTTGGGGCCGAGCCGGAGATAGGACAGAGCCCAAACAATTAACATTTTCGTCGCGTCGCCCGCGTGAGAAGCGCGTGGAGACTTTGTCGAAATGCAGCCCGCCGCGAATCCTTACTCGGGGTCGTAGTCCAGGTTCGGTGCCAACCAGCGCTCAGCCTCCTGAAGCGAGAGGCCTTTGCGTCGAGCGTAGTCGGCGACTTGCTCGCGAGACAGACGGCCCACGACGAAGTACTGACTGTCCGGATGGCTGAAGTACAGTCCCGAAACGGCCGCCGTGGGGAACATCGCGAAGTTCTCGGTGAGCTCCAAACCAATTCGTTGCTCGGCACGAAGCAAGTCGAAGATCGTGCGCTTCTCGCTGTGCTCGGGACACGCGGGGTAACCCGGCGCAGGGCGAATGCCGCGGTAGTCCTCGCGAATGAGCGACTCGTTATCGAGTGCTTCATCACTCGCATAGCCCCAGAGGCGTACCCGGACTTCACGATGCAACCATTCCGCGCAGGCTTCGGCGAGGCGATCGGCCAAAGCCTTCAGCAGGATGGCGTTGTAGTCATCGTGGTCTGCTTCGAAACGTGCAACGTGCGGGTCGATTCCAATGCCCGCGTTCACAGCAAACGCACCGACCCAATCGCCATGCCCTTTGGGTGCGATGAAGTCGGCGAGGGCAAGATTCGGGCGTGTATCGGGCTTGTCGGCCTGCTGACGGAGCGTGTGCAACGTTGAAATGCGTTCGTGCGTTTTGGGGTCGATCACCGCAATGTCATCACCCACTTGTTCAGCAGCCCAAAGTCCTGAGACAGCTTTCACTGTGAGCCACTTCTCGGCGATAAGCTGATCGAGCATGGCTTGCGCATCGCGCCAAAGCTCGCGCGCCTGCGAACCAACGATGGCATCGTCAAGAATCTGCGGGTAGCGCCCTGAGAGCTCCCATGTTTGGAAGAAGGGTGTCCAATCAATGACCTCGCGAAGTTCATTGAGGGGCACATCGTCAAACGTGGTGATGCCGGGCGATTTGGGCTGGGGCGGCGTGTAGGTCGCCCAATCGGGCGAGAAGCGCTTAGCGCGGGCGCGCTCCAAGCTCATGAGCGGCTTGGCATCACCTCGATTTGCGTGGCGCTGGCGGACATCCTCGTAGTCTTTTTCGATGGCGAGCATGAACGGCGCGCGCAAATCGTCGGACAGCAGCGACTGCGCAACGCCTACCGCGCGAGAGGCGTCCTTCACCCAAACGACGGGCTCGGCGTAATGTGGGTCGATCTTCAATGCGGTGTGCGCGCGACTGGTGGTTGCGCCGCCAATCATTAGTGGGATGTTGAAGCCTTGGCGCTTCATCTCACGCGCGACATGGCTCATCTCTTCGAGTGAAGGCGTAATCAGCCCCGATAGGCCGATGATGTCTGCGTTCTCGGCGCGTGCGCGATCCAGAATCGTCTGCGCGGGCACCATGACGCCCATATCGATGACGTCGAAGTTGTTGCAGCCTAGGACAACCCCGACGATGTTCTTGCCGAT
>JAIXVL010000090.1 GCA_027483045.1 Lysobacteraceae bacterium | reverse complement strand
TGGGAGTTCGCGGCCGCCTATGGCCGCCTGCCCGCATCGAACGCCTCGGCCGGCCTGCCTGCAGAGGCGAGCATCAGCGGTCAGTACGTGTCGCAAGTGAAGGTGATTCCGGTGGGCATCGAAATCACTTACGGTGGCAAGGCCAACGTGCTGCTGCAAGGCAAGACGGTGGTGGTGGAGCCCAGCTTCACCGCTGGCGATGGCTCGGTGCGTTGGGCCTGCACCGGCGGCAACCTGCAGCCCCGCTACCGCGCCACAATCTGCCGCTAAACGTCACAAGCTACCTTCCCATCTGACGCGCAATGCTCGACGTTGCAATGGATGAGACCCGTGTCACACCACTTGACATGAATTGAGCCCCCTTCGTTGGCACGACCCGTGCTTTAATCTCGCTGCCGGAAACAGGCCTGTGGCCGTGGAAGGCTAGCCCCATCCACACGCGCCTTCCGGCGCATCTTTCCATCACCGCAACAAGGAATAACGTCATGACGCAGCAGAAAGGTTTCACCCTCATCGAACTGATGATCGTGGTCGCGATCATCGCCATCCTCGCCGCCATTGCTCTGCCGGCTTATCAGGACTACACCATCCGTGGTCAGGTCTCGGAAGGCCTTAGCTTGGCTTCGGGCGCCCGCACTGCCGTCGCCGAGTTCTACTCGAACCGCGGCACTTTCCCGTCGACCAACGCCTCGGCTGGTCTCGCAGCAGCAGGTAGCATCTCTGGCCAGTACGTGACCCAAGTGGACGCTGCGGGCGGTTTGGTTACCGCAACGTTCGGCAACAAGGCCAACACGAAGATCTCCAAGGCGACTCTGATCTTGTCGCCGACCGACCGCGGCGGTTCGGTGGAGTGGCTGTGCTCCCCAACGAGCTCGGTTGATGCGAAGTACCTGCCGACCTCCTGCCGCTAAGCGTTGTTGCTGGGCTCCGGCTCAGCTGTACGCATGTGTAGTAGAGAGTCATCGAAGGCCGCCCTCTGGGCGGCCTTCGTTTTTCTACCCCTGCTGGTCGCGGCCACGCTCTGGCCCGGTCTGCGCGGCGGGTTCTTGTTCGACGACTACGCGAATCTGCCAGCACTGGGCGCCTTCGGGCCCATGGATGGATGGCGCCCCCTGTTGCTTTACCTGACCAGCGGGTTTGCCGACCCACTGGGCCGGCCGCTCGCTATGGCGAGCTTCTTGATCGATGCACGGGGCTGGCCAGCCGACTCAGCTGCCTTCCTGCGCACCAACCTAATCATTCACAGCCTGAACGCAGTGCTGGTGGCCCTGCTGGGTGCGCGCCTGTTGGCGGGCCAGCCCGGCGCGTCTCGCTGGGTGCCACTGCTAGCTGCGGCCCTTTGGGCTCTGCACCCCATGCAGGGCACCACGGCCCTCTACATCGTGCAGCGCCATGCCCTGCTGGCGGCAACCTTCAGCCTGCTCGGCCTGCTGGCTTTTGTCGCCCTTTGGCGGGCCGCGCCCGATCGGCGACCTTTCTGGGCGCTGGCCTACGGCGCAGCAGGAGCCGCGGCAGTGGCCTGCAAACTTAACGGCCTACTGCTGCCGGTACTGGCGCTGGCCTTGCTGCCCCTGCTGCAGCGTGAGCCTACGCCGCACGGCGCTCCTTGGCGCTGGGCGGCGTGGCTGGCCGCAGCCCCCGCAATCGGCATCGTGCTGCTGCTTGCGCTGCAGGTGCCCGCCGCCATCGCCGGCGCCGAGGCGCTGCGCGATTTCAGCCTGACCGGCCGCGTGCTGGCACAGCCAGGCATCTTGCTGGGTTACTTGGCCGATTTGGCCACCGTGGCGCCGCAGTCTGGCGACCTCATGTTCAACCCACCCACAGTGCCGACCGGCATCGGTGACCCGCATTTTTGGTGGCCCGCCGCACTGCTCGCGGCAGTCACCGCCACCTGCGTCGCGTTGTGGCAACGCAGCCCGGTGTTGGTCAGCGCTTGGTTCTTTTTCCTAGGGGGGCACCTGATCGAATCTGGGCCGGTGAATCTGGAACTGGCCTTTGCCCACCGCAACTACCTGCCTAGTGTTCTTCTGTTTCTGCCCGTGGCCATCGGCTTGGCCAGGCTACCCCTCGCCGCGCCCCTCAAGGCGGCCATGGGCCTAGGGGCGGTGGCGGTGGTGGCCTTGGTGCTGCACAGCGAAGCCCAACTATGGGGCCAGCCGCGCCTGCTGGCCGAGGTGTGGGCCCAGCGCAGCCCCGCCTCGGAGCGGGCGCAGGTGCACGCCGCCACTTGGGACCTCTGGTACCAAGACCCGGCAAGGGGCCTCGCGCGCCTAGCCACATGGCGGGCACGCGCGCCGCACAGCACGCAAGTGGCACTCACGCTGCTGGACCTTGAATGTGCCCTTGGGTCCGTGTCGGCAGACGTTCGCGCGGCAGTGCCGCAAGCGATTGCCAGCGACCGTCGTGGCCTAGCGATTACCTTAACGATGGTGGATACCCATGCGTCCCGCTACGCCAACTGCACCGACGACGCGCCCAGCGTGCCCGCTGTGTTGGAAGCCATCGCCGCCAATCCGCATTGGCGCAGCGACGCAGCCAAGCGCGACATTGCCTTCAGCCAAGCCGGATGGCTGGCGGGGAGCGGCAAAGTGGACGCCGCCGCGGCTACGCTGGGCGCGTTACCTGCGCCTTTGCCATGCGGGCCGGTGCTGCGCGGCGCCGCCCTGCTGGCCGAGCACGGCGCAAAGGACGAGGCATTGGCTTGGCTAGACGCACGTTTTCCCGGCTGTGACGCGGCCCCCGCCCCGGCCGGCATGCCCCGAGTGCACCGTTGGCTGAGGGACCAACTGGGCGTGGACGCTGGCGAACGCCAGGCGCTCGAGGCCATGATCCGCGAATGAGTGCCCGCTCCCCGCACCATGTCGCCAGCAACTCCCCTGTGGCCTTGCTCACCATCGCGCTGTTGGTGGTGGCCGCCGTGTTCGCTGCCGGCCTGCGCGGCGGTTTCCTGTTCGACGACTTCCCGAACCTAGTGGACAACCCGGCCCTGCGGGCGCTCACCTGGTCGACACTGGGCGCGCAATGGCAGGAGGTGCTGTTCTCGTCGCGTGCCAGCGAGCTTGCCCGGCCTTTCGCCATGGCCAGCTTCATGCTCGACCGCCTGATGTTCGATTGGCAGCCGCTGGGCTGGAAGCTGCACAGCCTGCTTTGGCATCTGCTGAACACCGCTCTCGTGGCTCTGCTGGCGCGCCGGTGGCTGGGCGTGGCTCTGCCGGGGAAAGACCACGCGCCGACAGCCGTGCTGCTGGCCCTGGCTTGGGCCACGCTGCCTCTGCAGGTGTCCAGCGTGCTGTACGTGGTGCAGCGCATGGAACTGATGGCCGCCACCGCGGTCCTGCTGGCCCTGCTGGCTTACCACCGCGGCCGCGAGGGCCTGAAGAGAGGCGACACCCAAGGCTGGCGCTGGCTGTTCGGCGCGGGTGCCATCGCCATGCTGGGTATGGGGGCGAAAGAAAGTGCGGCGCTGTTCTTTGCTTACTTGCTGGTGGCCGAGGCCACGCTGTATCGCTTCGTCACAGCGCAACCGCGCGATGCTCGTTGGCTGCGCGTGCTGGCTGGGGCCGGTGCCCTGGGTGCGTTGATGCTGGTCGTGGTGCTGGCACCGCACTACTTCGGCGCAGAGGCCTACGCTGTGCGCGATTACGGCGCCGTCGAACGCTTGCTCAGCCAACCTGCTGCGCTGTGGCAGTACGTGGAATGGATCCTGCTGCCACGCGAATCGACAATGGTTTTCTATTACGACGACTGGCCGGTGGCACAGGGCCTTAGCCAGCCTCTGGGCCCAGCGCTCGCGCTGCTTGGGGGGCTGGTAGCGGTGGCACTTTTGCTGGCGCTGCGCCGGCGACAACCAGGCTTGGCCGCAGGCGTACTGTTCTTCTTGGCCGGGCACCTGATTACCAGCAGCTACTTGCCGCTGGAGCCGGTGTTCGAGCACCGCAACTACCTGCCGGCCTTCGGCCTGCTGTTCGCCGCCGCCACGCTGGCGCTGCAAGCGCCGCCGGCTTGGGCACGCGCCTTGCCATGGGCGCTGGGCATCTGGCTATTGCTGTCAGCCGGACAGGCGCTACTGCGCGCGGGGTATTGGGGCTCGCACGTGCGTCTGGCAGAGCTTCACGCCGAGCGCGCGCCCAACTCGCCCCGCGCCTGCTACGACCGCGCCCTGCTCTACACGGTGGCTAGCGGCTTCGACCCTGCGAACCCCGCCTTCGCCGCGGCAGACCGCGAGCTAGCCCGCTGCGCCACTCTGCCGGGAGGCAGCCTGTTGCCGGCCCAAGCTGGCGTGATCCTGCACTCGCGCGGCGGCACCGGGCAGGCCGGGCCGTGGTGGCAGAAGCTTGAAGCCGGCGTGCGCGACCCGATGTTCCCGGCTTCGGCATCAGCACTTACGACGCTGGCGCGTTGCAGGCTGGAGCAGCGCTGCCCTCTGGACGACGCCGCTCTGAAACGAGTGGCAACGCGCACCGCCACTCTGCGTTCAGCTCCATCAGAAGTACATCGCGCGATGGGCGACCTTTACTGGCGGGTGTTCGGCGACCTCGATGCGGCGGAAGCCGCCTATCGACGCGGAATCAACATCGAAGGAACGAGTGGTTACGCCGCGAGATTTGCGCTGGCTGCGCTACTTGTCGATCAATGCCGAGCGCCAGAAGCTTCTGATTCCATCGACACACTGGCGTTTATGGGCCTACCGCCAGCCGACCACCAGAGCCTTATCCTTCTGCAAGAAAAGCTCAGCGCTTGCACGCCCCAGGATCATCAACTGAAGCACCATGCACAAGCAACGTAAAGGGAAAGTCGGATAGCGCTGTTTTCCTCAATCGCATCTGCTCAGCGATCTTGCACACTTCCTACTCCGCTCAAAACGTGTTTCCGAAGCTATAAGGCGTCCCACATCCGTGACCATGCATCGCTGATGGCCGCTTCTGATAGATGCGTTTGGAAGAAACGTCGTCCACTCAAGCCATGTGTCATGACCTCCGATGGATCGGATGCAAGTTGGCGAAGGGTTTCTGCAAGAGAAGCGCCATTGCTTTGGCACGTTATTGCGGGCGGACGCCCAGCGACGGGAGACCCCATTTCCTGTTGGGTCACGACCACTCGGCCAGCAGCGAGTGCGGCGTACACTTTGAACGGAAGCACCCGGCTTGCCTTTCCGTCTGAACCGAATACTCCGAGGCAGACGTCCGCCCATGCGTAATGGCCAACCAAGCCATCGAGCGATTGCCATTCGCGGATCCACTCCACTTTGCAGGCGAAGCCAACACGCATCGCATCTTGAAGACACCCGGAGTCTTGGCCGTCGCCAACGACTCGGATCTCGACGTTGTCTCCCTCTGAAAGCCGCTTCAGCGCATCGATGATCACCGGGAAGCCATGCAGCGGCACGAAGGTTCCGACGTAAAGAACGCGCAGCGGGCGGGACAACGCGATAGTCGCGGGCTCGAGCGACATCAGTTTGCTGACATCAACGGCCAAAGGTAGTACGTGGATCTTCTGAGCGTCGAGGGCAAGATCACGCTCGAAAAGCGCCCTGTTCTCGAACGTGTCCACGACAATCGCGTCCGCCGCCCCCAAGCACCAAGACTCGAATCGCTTCACCGCAGAGGCGATCCAGCCACCATTCGCCGTGACCTTTCTATCGGAAAATCCGCTATCCCAGATGCTGATGAAGCAGTCGGCAACAATACGTGGTCGCAAACGGTGAGGGAGGCAGCGTGCACCAGCCAGCAGGAAAAGTGCCGGATAAGGGGCGAAAACCGTCGCATCGGCAAGACGCGCTCGAACAAGATCAAAGGGGAGAAAGACCAAACGGCACAAAAGCACAGACAGGATCCGGACACGCTCCTTCCCAGACCCCTTAGCCAAACGCCACAACTGAACATCGTCAGGCATCCAACGGACACGATCAACGACATGCCAGCCCTTTTGCCGAGAAAGCAGCGCAATAACGCCGGCGGCGTTCGGATAGCCGGAGCCACTGGCACCTATGCCCAAAGCCCACACGGTCTTCATGGTGAAGCTCTAGGACTTCTTCGCAATGACGAGCACGTTGAGCCCAGGGCGATCATCGGACTCAAACCAGTAGCTGCCGCCGTTGGGCCGCTGTGAAGGGCCTTCGCCACGCGATCTCTGAAACCTAGTTGAAATCCCCGAAAGAAGGGTCAGGCCAGCGACTCGCAGGAACTCGGGAACGAATGGCAGCGTGACGGGAAGGGCAGCCCATCGGGCGAGACGATACCGTCGAAGCTCAGCGGTGACCGGCAGTGTCTCCCCTCGCATTGTTTCCAGCCCGAAGACCGAGAGATGCTTCGAGACAACATCTCGCAGTGACTCGGCGCTGTACTCCCTTACATGCCATCGATTCCATGGCTTCTGGCGAGGCAAAAGCCGCGTCCGACGATCCGGCGTGATGAAAAGCGCGACCCCGCCTGACCGAAGAAGACGACGAACCTCTGCGACGTAAGCGCTGTCGTTAACGACGTGCTCAATCACCTGGAAAGAAAGGACGACATCGAAGCTCCCTTCCGGAAAAGGGGTCGGCCGATCCGCGATGATCTCTTCGTACCGTAGGTTGGGGAGCCGGTAGTGTTCGCGCGCATAAGCAACTGCGGCAGCACTCACGTCCACCCCGACCACCGAGCGCGCGTGCGACGCCAAGGAGGCGATGCCATAACCGCTACCGCATCCCAGATCGAGAACGTCTTTTCCGGAACAGAACTCTTCCGCACGCGAATAGCTCGCAAGGTGCATCGCAAGGATGTTCCGCCCCTCAGCTGTGGTCTCGTAGGCCGCCTCGACGACGCGCTCACCATCATGCGGTAACGTTTTTCTCATGAGCTTCGAGCCCTTTCGTGGCTGAAAAAAAGTAGGCCCACCAGAAAGGCGACTGTGTCGCCAAGTATGGTCGTGATACGGGCCACGGCCGCGATCACCACAGCCGTTTCGGCAAAGTAAGGCGTGAGAATCCAAACCATCGCGCCATCACGGACTCCCAAGCCCGCCGGCGCGCCTGGGACCAAGCTACCCAACGCCCAAGACAAAAGAAATGCTGAAAAAACAAGCGCACCCGATCGCAAGTCGAAAGGACTAACCGCGAGGGATGCGAACGCTACCGAACCACCGACCAGAAGCATCACCATGGCATAGCTGCCGCCGACCGCGGTGATTCGTGAGAGTTCCATCACCGGACTCGCTCGCAAAAGCCACCGCCGAAGTGCGCTTTCTCTTGCAAGCACACCAACAAATGCAAGGATCACTGCGAGCACCCCGAGCAACAACCACGGCACGGAAGCATCCAGGGGCGCCGGCAGCACACCGAGGACGAGCCCGCCAACCGAAAGACCAACGAAAACAGCGACGCCAATGGAGAGCACCGCTTCCTCAACCAAGGTACCCATAGCGGCCGGCAACGTGCCACCTCGCAAGGCAAGACCGACGGCGCGCCCCATGGGTTGAGCGACGTTCCCGGGAAGATACTTCGCAGGCGTCGTCCGAAGAAGCAGAGCGAGAGATTCGGACGCCTCTACGTTGACCCCACGCCAAAAAAGTAGCTGCCTCCAAATGAAAGCACTAGGCACGTAAGAGCAAGCGAACATCAGGCTCGCCAGGATGACGAAGAACCACGCAGAGGGCGCAGAAAGCAGATGAAATGCATTTGCCGCTGCCGCAGCCGTAGCCTCCAAGAGAAAGTATGCCCCGCCGATAAGGGCAGCCAAGAAGGCGACGGTGAGAAGAACCTTCCTCACTGCTGGGCGCGGGCGATAGCGATGTAGCCGGCGCTCCATTGCTCAGGCCACTGCAGCGACTGCAACGAAAGGACCGCTCGGACCACCCAACCAACTGGCATCGATCCGAGGACTGGCCAAAATCGCAGGTAGGGAGCGCGATCAATGCCACTTTTCGCTGTTGCCCCCTCTCGGCGGGTCTGTCCTTGACGCGACAAGGATCGGGAGTAATAGGCGCGGCCGAGCCATTCGGTCAACGATGCCAATGGGAATCCATAGGGAATGATCTCTTCAACCAACCATCCACTTCTCTTGAGAACTTGCTCGATGTCGCTCCGGTCATATCGACGGAAATGTCCGGCCCACACGTCACCTGGCCCCCACCAACAACGATGTGCCGGAACGGAAACACAAAGCACTGCGGTCGGAGTGGCGAGATCTCGCCAATGGCCCAAGGCGCCGACGTCATCTTCAATGTGCTCCAATACATCAAAGGCGCCGATGACATCAAACTGGGCGTTAAGCCGTTTGGTGTCTTCATGAATTGTCCAAGCACCCGATTCCGCATCCCTGAGCGAGACCGCAAGTGCGCGAGCTTCATTGGATGTCTCGACCCCCGTGACGTCGAAGCCCATACGGCTCAAGTCATGAAGAAATGCGCCAGCCCCGCAGCCAATTTCTAGGACGCGCGCGCCCTTAGGCCAACCGGTAGCGGCCCTTAGCAGTTCCCGACGACGCGCCAAATAGCGGAGTGAAGGAACCCAGCCAACGTCTGGCCTGGCAATGCCAAACCACGAGGCGGTCGAGCGCTCCCCGAAGCCTGCACTCACTTTTCAGGTTCCGACGGCGCTTCCCTCGAAGCGAGGTACGTAAGCCCAGTGATCTGCTCACTGATCAAGCCCATCAGGAACACGATCACGCTGGCGCTGAACAGCAAAGCGCTCATATTCGTGAAGCGCCCAGCCTCATAAAAGGTATAGCCGTACCAGCCCGCGCCCAACAGGAAGAACACTACGGCCGTGGGCAGGAAAAGCTTCAACGGCGAATACAGCGTGGCGATCTTGAAAATAATGAGCAGGAAGCGCACGCCGTCCTTGAGCGGTCGGATGTGGCTGGCCGTACCCACACGCTGGTGCACCGGGATGGGCACGTAGGCCACTGGGTAGCCGCTACGGAAGAAGGCCATGGTGATGGTGGTGGGGTAGCTGAAGCCGTTCGGCAACAGGTGCAGGAACTCGCGGAACTTGCTGGCCCGCACCGCGCGGAAGCCGGAAGTGAGATCGGCGATGGGGTGGCCCGTCACCCAACTCGCCAAGCGGTTGTAGAAGGCGTTGGCCAAGCCGCGATGAACATTAGCCTGCCCACTCGCGTCGCGCGCACCCACAACCATATCGTGGCCGCTTTCCAATGCCGAGAGTAACGAGCGGATGTGCTCGGGATCATGTTGGCCGTCCGCATCCATAAACACGAGGACCTCCCCCGTCGCAGCACGTGCTCCACGTTTGATGGCTGCACCGTTCCCCATGCTGTACGGGGTGCCGAGAACCTTGGCTCCATTCAGCCTGGCGACCTGCGCGGTATCGTCCGTGGAGCCATCATCAACGACGATGATCTCGGCGGTCGGCCAGCCCTCGCGAATGCGAGGAAGCGTTCGAGCCAATCCGACGGACTCGTTCTTGGCAGGGAGTACTATTGAGAGACGCATCGGCGACCGACCACGATCATGGAGCGCTGAGAGTACGCGGCGCCCCATGGGGATGAAAGACCAACAAGCCCGGGCATAATCGCGAGAATCAGGATTTTGAGCTAGATTGCCAATGGGCAATCGGCTTTAAGCGCACAGGAGTCAGGGTGAACGCCCAAGTCAACGCCAACTTAGTCGGCATTACCGGCATTCCGCGCCGCCTCGTCCTAGACGGGGCTTTGGCCGAGGCCGATGCCCGTCGCGCCCAAGATGAAGCCGCCAAAGCGAAGCAGCCGGTGGTTCGGTACCTGCTGGAAAAAAAGATGGTGGGTACTGCCGCGATCGCAGCGGCGAACAGCATCGAGTTCGGCATTCCCCTGCTTGAGATCAATGCCTTTGACCTGAGCCGTGCGCCGGTTAAAAGCCTGAGCGAGGAAATGCTGACGAAGCACAGCGTGCTGCCGCTGTACAAGCGCGGCAACCGCCTGTTTTTGGCCATCAGCGACCCCACCAACACCCGCGCCATCGAGGAAATCCAGTTTGCCGCCGGGGCCACCGTTGAGCCCATTTTGGTGGACGAGGACCAGTTGCGCCGCGCCATCGAGCGAGCGCTCACCGCCTCTGAAGCCTTCGATGCTGGCGGCGATGACGAGGGCCTAGACGCGCTTGATTCGGAAGCCGGTGACGATGAGGGCAAGGGCGATTCCGGCAACGACGCCAAGGGCGACGACACACCGGTCGTGAAGTTCGTGAACAAGATGCTGCTCGACGCCATCAAGCGCGGCGCATCCGACCTTCACTTCGAGCCTTACGAACACGACTTCCGCGTGCGCTTCCGCATGGATGGCGTGCTAAAAAATGTGTCGAAGGCGCCGGTGAAGTTGGCCCCGCGCATTACCGCCCGCCTGAAGGTGATGAGCGGGCTGGACATTGCCGAAAAGCGCCTGCCGCAGGACGGCCGCATCAAGCTCAATATCAGCAAGACGAAGGCGATGGACTTCCGTGTGTCCACCTGCCCCACGCTCTTCGGCGAGAAAACCGTGCTGCGTATCCTGGACGGCAGCGCCGCCAAGATGGGCATCGACAAGCTGGGCTACGAGGATTCCCAAAAACAGCTTTACCTAGATGCGCTCGACAAGCCCTACGGCATGATTCTGGTCACCGGCCCAACCGGTTCGGGCAAGACCGTGTCGCTGTACACCGGCCTGAATATTCTGAATACCGAAGAGCGCAACATCAGCACCGCCGAGGACCCGGTAGAAATCCGCGTTCAAGGCATCAACCAGGTGCAGATGAACCCGAAGAAGGGCATGAACTTTGCGGCGGCCCTGCGCAGCTTCCTGCGTCAGGATCCGGACGTGGTGATGGTGGGCGAAATCCGCGACTTGGAAACCGCTGAAATTGCGATCAAAGCCGCGCAAACCGGCCACTTGGTGCTGAGCACCCTGCACACCAACGACGCCCCGCAAACCGTGGCCCGCCTGATGAATATGGGCATTGCGCCCTACAACATCACCAGCTCGGTCACGCTCATCATTGCCCAGCGCTTGGCTCGCCGCCTGCACGACTGCAAGAAAAGGGTGCATATTCCTCAGGCCGCCTTGGTGGCTGAGGGCTTTAGGCCCGAGGAATGCGAGGGTGGCTTCGATGTGTACGAGCCCGTGGGCTGCGAGGACTGCAATGCCGGCTACAAGGGTCGCGTAGGCATTTACCAAGTGATGCCGATGACCGAAGAGATTCAAAAAATCATCCTGGAAGGCGGCAATGCCATGGACATTGGCCAAGCTGCCGCGCGCGAGGGCATTGGCGATTTGCGCCGCTCCGCCATCAATAAAGTGAAGGCCGGCCTGATCAGCTTGGCCGAAATGAACCGCGTCACCAAGGACTAAGACATGG
>JAIXVL010000311.1 GCA_027483045.1 Lysobacteraceae bacterium | reverse complement strand
TGCCGGTGCCGACGGTGAGGATGTTCGGATCGAAAATGATGTCGTCGCCCGCGAAGCCGACCTCATCGACCAGGATGCGATAGGCCCTTTCGCAAATGCGGATCTTCTCGTCATAGGTCGCGGCCTGGCCGTTCTCATCGAAGGCCATCACCACCGCCGCCGCGCCATACTTGAGGATGGTGCGGGCATTGGAGCGGAAGACCTCCTCGCCTTCCTTCAACGAGATCGAGTTGACGATCGCCTTGCCTTGAACATTCTTCAGGCCAGTCTCGATCACGCTCCACTTCGAGGAATCGACCATCACCGGAACGCGTGCGATGTCGGGTTCGCCAGCAATCAAGCGCAGGAAGCGACCCATGGCGGCTTCGGCATCAAGCATGCCTTCGTCCATGTTGATGTCGATGACTTGCGCGCCGTTCTCGACTTGCTGGCGTGCGACGACAAGTGCGTCGTCAAACCGGCTTTCGAGAATGAGCTTCTTGAACTGCGCCGATCCTGTGACGTTCGTGCGTTCGCCGACATTTATGAAATTGCTTTCGCGGGTAATCACTACCGGCTCAAGGCCCGAGAGGCGCGTATGCGGCGCGGGGGAAGGAAGAGCGCGGGGTGCGATTCCTTCGACGGCTTTGGCGATGGCAGCAATATGCTCGGGCGTGGTGCCGCAGCAACCGCCCACGATGTTTAGCAGTCCGGCTT
The DNA here is from genome assembly GCA_027483045.1 of Lysobacteraceae bacterium. Lineage (GTDB taxonomy): Bacteria > Pseudomonadota > Gammaproteobacteria > Xanthomonadales > Xanthomonadaceae > Silanimonas. Next base: position 9,904 of record JAIXVL010000311.1, on the reverse strand, counting down.
CGGCGAACTCGCGAAGCACACCGGAGGTCTCTCCTGGCTGCTCGTCATAGCCGCCAAACGCGTTTGGAAGGCCGGCGTTTGGATGGCAACTGATGGCGGATTCCGCCGCCTGCGAAAGCACATCAATGTGCGCGCGAAGATCGCGTGCCCCCAATGCGCAGTTCAAGCCAATCGACAGTGGCTGTGCGTGCCGCAGCGAGTACCAGAAAGCTTCGGCGGTCTGCCCCGAGAGCGTGCGTCCGGATCGATCAGTGATGGTCCCCGAAATCATGATCGGCCAACGCGCACCGTGATCGGCGAACATGGACTCGAGTGCGAACACGGCCGCCTTCGCATTGAGCGTGTCGAAGATGGTTTCGATCATCAGAATGTCGGAACCGCCCTCAACCAGAGCCTCCGCGGCTTCGCGGTATTGCTCAACCAACTCGTCAAAGCTGATGTTGCGGTACGCCGGGTCATTCACATCGGGAGAGATGGAAGCCGTACGTGGTGTAGGACCGAGAACGCCCACAACGAAGCGGGGTTTGCTTGGATTAGCGGTTTCGAATTCAGCGCACACTTCGGCGGCAAGGCGCGCCGCTTCGCGGTTCAACTCGGGCACCAAGTGTTCGAGCTTGTAGTCGCCCTGTGCCACGCGCGTTCCATTGAACGTGCTGGTTTCAATCAGGTCGGCACCGGCTTCCAAGTACTGACGATGGATGCCCGCAATGATGCTGGGTTGCGTGAGCACCAAAAGATCGTTGTTGCCTTTCAGATCGCTGCCGCAGCCGCAGTTTTCGCCATGCATATGCGCGAGGGCATCCGTTTTCTGGCTGGGTTGAAACTGCAGGCCGTCAAAACCTTGCGCAAAACGCGTGCCGCGATAGTCGGCTTCGGAGAGTTCGCGACGTTGCACCATGGTGCCCATGGCGCCATCGAGCACAAGAATGCGCTCGCTCATTGCGTGCAAAAGCTGCTCGACGCGAGCAGGGTGCTTCCACGGTAGCTGGCTCATGCGGGGTTCCGTGCGGAGGATCCCGGCTTGTGCGCGATGAGGCTCATGACCTCAAAGTGTGGAGGGCGCTTTTCGCGCGCCACCACTTCGCACACGCGCACTTCTAGGCCGGCTTTTTCGGCGTGCTTGCGCAGCTCTTTTTCAGTGAAGCCGAGATTGAGGTGCCCATATGCACCCACCACGGAGCGATGCTCATGCTTGGCGAGACAGGTAGCCAGTAAACGTCCGCCCGGCCGCAAGGCTCTGGCTGCTTCCGCAAGGGCTTTACCGGGCTTCTCGGCGTAGGTCAGGGCGTGCATGAGCAGTACAAGGTCGAAGGCAGCGTCGGCGCAATCGATGGCGTGCATATCGCCCTCGCGCAGTTCGACGTGCGCGTACTTCGAGAGACGCTCACGGGCTGCCGCAATCACCTTCGGACTCGAGTCGATGCACAGGTAGCGTCGTGCATGTGGCGCCAGCATTTCAGCCATCAGGCCATCGCCTGAAGCGATGTCGAGGACGTCTACAGGTTCAAGTAAGGGCAGGGCGCTTCGAGCCAGGGCTTCCCAGGTTCGGCCCGGTGAGTAGTGGCGCTCCATATCGCCTGCCACTGAATCGCCCCAGTTCTGGTCCGACGCACGCGCGGCCAGCACCTGCGGCAGGCGCTCGGCATCCTGCTTCAGCAGCGGGTCGTCAGCGCCATCGCGAAGCGTGCGCCACAAGGCGGCTTCAGCTTCGTCCATGCCGTCGTTGAATCGGTAGTAGGCCGAGACGCCGGAACGACGATCGACCACGAGTTCGGCCTCGCGAAGCTTGGCAAGGTGCGTAGACACTCGGGGCTGCGCGAGATGCGTGATGGTAGCCAACTCGGCGACCGTCAGTTCTTCACGTTCTACCAAGGCCAGAAGCCGCACACGGGTGGCGTCGGCGAGCACCTTGAGGCAATCCGACCAAGCTTGCAGATCCATATTTATCTTTGTATCCGAATTCAGCGATGAACAAGGCTAGAGGCGGGCTGGCACGGGGTCAAGGCGGCTCTTCACCCGCTGACCATGCCGTGGAGTACGGTCGAGCGGTTACACTTGCGACCTTTCCGCGTTGTCGCCGAGGTGTGCTGTGGATTTTGGATTCACTGAAGAGCAGTTGATGATTCAGGATGTGGCACGCCGCATCGCGCAGGAAAAGATTGCACCTAGCGCAGAGCATCACGACCAAACCGGCGAGTTTCCCCTCGAGAACATCCGCATCTTGGGCGAGAACGGCTTGATGGGTATCGAAGTGCCGGCCGAGTACGGCGGCGCGGGCATGGACCCCATCAGCTATGCCTTGGCCATCATCGAGATCGCTGCGGGCGATTGCGCCCATAGCACCATCATGTCGGTCAACAACTCGCTGTTTTGTAACGGCATCCTGAAGTTCGGTACGGAAGCGCAGAAGCAGCTTTACGTTCGCGCGATCGCCGAAGGCCGCGAGATTGGTGCCTTTGCATTGACGGAGCCGCAGTCAGGTTCAGACGCCACGGCCATGCGTTGCCGCGCTGTAAAGCAGGCCGACGGCACGTTTGTGATCACCGGCAAGAAGAGCTGGATCACGTCGGGCCCGGTGGCGAAGTACATCATTCTGTTTGCTGTGACCGATCCGTCGAAGGGCGCCAAGGGCATCACTGCCTTCATGGTGGATACCGCGAAGTCGGGCTTCCACCGCGGTAAGACTGAGCCGAAGCTGGGCATTCGCGCCTCGGCCACCTGCGAAATCGAGTTCCAAGACTATGTGGCGACGCCCGACGAAGTCGTCGGCGTGGAAGGCGAGGGCTTCAAGATTGCCATGGGCGTGTTGGATGCCGGCCGTATTGGCATTGCGGCACAGGCCGTGGGCTTGGCTCGCGCGGCTTACGAGGCGAGCGTCTCTTACGTGAAGGAGCGCAAGAGCTTTGGCCAAGCCATCGGTAGCTTCCAGATGATTCAAGCCAAGATTGCTGACATGAAGTGCAAGCTCGATGCTGCGACGATCCTCACGCTGCGCGCGGCTTGGGCCAAGCAGGAAGCCGATAAGGTTGGCGGCCGCTTCAGCACTGAGGCATCGGTGGCCAAGCTCACCGCGTCGGAAGCGGCGATGTGGATCACCCACGCGGCCGTGCAGATTCACGGCGGCATGGGTTACTCGAAGGAGATGCCGTTGGAGCGCTACTTCCGCGATGCGAAGATCACGGAGATTTACGAGGGCACGTCGGAGATCCAACGCCTCGTGATTGCGCGCAACGAGACTGGGCTGCGTTAAGCACGGCGCGAAGTCTCTGCGGCATGAAAAAATCCCGGCCTAGGCCGGGATTTTTTTGTCTGAGACTCAGCGGAATCAGCCGAAATCGTAGTTCATTGCAGGCCCGGCGCTGGCAAGGAAGTCACCTTCCACGTAGTCCACGCCAATGCCGAACAGCACGGTCATGCTGCCGGCGTCTTGAACGTAGTGAGCCACGCAGACCTTGTCCAAGGACCGCGCTTTCTCGGCCATTTCTCGTACCTTGGCTTGATTGGCGGGGTTCTTCGAGAGATCGGTGATGTAGCTGCGATCAATCTTCACAATGTCGGCGTCGATGTGCTGCAGCAATTGGAACGAGTTCAAGCCGGTTCCGAAATGCTCAAGTGCCAGCCGCACGCCAACACCATGCAAGGCTTGAGCGAAGACTTGAATCGCCTTCAAGTGCGTGAACACGGCCGGCTCATGCAACTGCAGGACCAAGCGCTCTCCGGGAATTCCCGCCTCCGATACCCACTGCGCGATATCCGCACCCAACCGATCGTTGGCCGAGATGGTCTCGGGAGTTAGCTTCACGTACAGCGTCGTGGTCTTTCCAGCCTTTTGGCGTTCGGCCACGACAGTGATGGCCTTGCGAATCACCCAGCGATCGATCTCTGGGCCGAGACCCTGCTCCATAGCCAGTGGCAAGAAGGTGTTGGGCTGGATGATCTCGCCGGCATTGCCTTTCAGGCGCAGGTAAGCCTCGTAGGTCTCGCCGGGTTCGCCACTCAGGCTCACGATCGGCTGATAGTGCAGGGTGAAGCCATCTTGCGCGATGGCTTCTTCCAAACGCTGAATCCAAGCCTGAATACGCTCCTCTTCGGCGCGGTCGCGCGCTGCGGGGTCGTGAATCTCGATGCGGTCGCCACCAACACCCATGGCCGACTGCAACCCAGTTTCAGCGCGACTCACCAGCGGTGAGATCAGCGCGTTTCGTTCACCGATCTGCACGCCACCGATGCTGACCGTGAGCGTGAGAGAGCGGTCGCCGATCTCAATGATCTGACCCTTGAACGCCGCGCGAATCCGCTCAGCCTGTGCCTGGCTCGCTTTGTAGTCGTGAGCAGAGCACAGCACGCCGAAGCGGTGATCCGAAAGACGGCCTGCGAGTGTGTTTTCGTCCAGCGCAGCGCTCAAGCGAGCGCTCAGTTGCGTGAGCAACTCATCGGTATGCGTCATGCCAATGCTGGACATCAATGCATCGTAGTTGTCGGGCTCGACGAGCAGCAGCGCCTGGTGCGGCTTGCCTGCGGCAGCAGCAGCCACGGCCTGCTCGAGCTCGCCCATGAAGTGGCCGCGATTGGAAAGGCCGGTGACCGTGTCGCGCGAACGCAAGGCTTCCAATTCCGCGGCCATCGAGGCGTCCACCAACTGCGGACGGAACACGATTTGCACGCAGGGCTCGCCTTCATAGGTGGCCGAAGTGAACTCCATCAAGGCGTCGAACTCGCTGCCGTTCGCATCGACTGCCTTGATTTCGAGCTGTTTGGGCGGCGCCTCGCCTTTCGACAGGCGTTTCAGGAGCTGCTTGAAGCCGTCTGCATGCGAAGACGCAATCAGATCGAGCGCCGACAAACCTTCAATGTCTTCAAATGCTTCGTAACCGAACATCTCAAGATAGGCCTCGTTGGCGCGGATGTGCATGCCTTCGTGGATGTAAGCGATTGGGTCGCGCGACGAGGCGATGAGCGCATCGCAGCGACGTTCGGTCTCGCGGAGTTGGGACTCGAGTACGCGCAGAGAACGACGCGCCTTGACCGCTTCTGCCTCAGTGCGAACGATGGCCTGTGCTTGCAAAGGTTGGTTGCGCAACACGATGTCGCGGGCGCCAAGCTTGATGGCGTCAAGCAACGTCCGCTCTTCCAGTGTTTCCAGAATGGCAAGAACGGGCACATCTTTGCCGGAAGCCTCGACTTCACGGATCACCACATCGAACGAGATGCCTGTGGCGCCCAAGGCGGCCACCACTAGATCGATGCTCTGGCCGCTAAGCAGGGTGCGCAACTCTTCCACCGTGTCCGGGCGCTGAGGACGCACGGCCATGCCGCCGTTGCGCAGCGTGCTGGTCATCTGCTCGGCATCTTCGAGCCGGTCGTCGACCAGTAGCAGGCGAAGGACAGCGTCGTTGGTGGCCATTCGGTCTCCGGGGGAAAGGGCTGCTTGCCTGAAGTATACGGGCTGCAGCACTTAGGTCGGCAGAGGGTTAGAGCGGTGTCTTGCTTGCTTCGCCAGCGATTTCGCGCACCAGTTTGGGCACAAGGTAGCCGGGAAGCACAGCTTGCAACTCGGCCATCAGGGCCTTTGCCTCGAAATCGGGCACTTCGAAGTGGGCGGTGCCCTGAACACGGTCGAGTTGGTGCAGGTAGTAAGGCAACACGCCTGCTGCGAAGAGGGCTTCGGAGAGCGCGGTCAATGCTTCTGCAGAGTCATTCACTCCGCGCATCAGTACCGCCTGATTGAGCAGATGAACGCCCTCGGCTCGAAGCGCGGCACAGGCTTCACGCACACTCTCATCTATCTCGTTGGCGTGGTTAGCGTGGACCACCATCACCACAGGCCATCGCAATTCAGCCGCCCACTGCAGAAACTCGGAGTCGATGCGTTCCGGAAGCACGATCGGCAGGCGCGTATGGATGCGCAGGCGCCGAATCTGCGGCAAGGCTCGCAAGGCATCGCTCAACTCAGCCAGTTTGGGCGTGCTGATACTCAATGGGTCGCCGCCGGAAAGAATCACTTCGCCGATGCTCGGGTCGGACTTCAGGAAGTCGATGGCTGAGGCCCAGCCTCCACTCGCGGCGGTCTCTTCGGCGTAGGGGAAGTGCCGTCGGAAGCAGTAGCGGCAGTGAATGGCGCAACTGCCCGTGGCGATCAACAGGGCGCGGCCGTCGTATTTATGGATGACGCCGGTGGCGCCTTTGGCCTGGGCGTCACCCACGGCGTCCAGACTGAAGCCGGGGGCCAGATGATCCTCGTCATCCAACGGCAGCACCTGCCGCAGAAGCGGGTCGGCGGGGTCGCCGGCCCGCATGCGCGCCACGTAGCCTTGCGGTACGCGCAGGGGAAACTGCGCCGCGGCCGTAGGCGAGAGGCGAGACGCAAGCTCGGGCAGGTTCACGGCGGAGAGCAGCGCGAGGGGGTCGCGGATGGCCTCACGCCAGAGCACTTGCCAGCGGCTGGACTGCCGGGTGGTGGCGGGAACGGGTATCATTGCGGGTCTTTATCGCGGCCCAGAACGGGCCCGCTGAGCCCCCATTTTACGCAGGCAATTTTTTCTAGGAGCAAGTGCATGGCCAGCTATGGCATGAATGACGTCAAGAACGGCATGAAAATCATCGTGAACAACGAGCCGTGCGTCATCACCGAGACGGAATACGTCAAGCCGGGCAAGGGCCAGGCCTTCACCCGCATGAAGTACCGCTTCATCAAGTCGGGCCGCGTGGTGGAAATGACCATGAAGGCCACTGATAACGTGGAAGCCGCCGATGTCATGGATACCGACATGCAGTTCCTGTACGCCGATGGCGAGTATTGGCACTTCATGCAGCAGGAAACCTTCGAGCAGGTCCAAGCGGACGCCGCCGGCGTGGGTGAAACGGCGAAGTGGCTGAAGGGCGAAGAGCCCTGCGTCGTTACCCTTTGGAACGGCGTTCCCATTGCAGTTCAGGCCCCGAACTTCGTTGAATTGAAGATCACGGAAACCGATCCGGGCGTCCGTGGTGACACCTCGGGCGGCGGCGGCAAGCCGGCGCGCCTTGAGACCGGCGCTGTCGTGCGCGTGCCCTTGTTCGTGGGGCAAGAAGAAATCATCAAAGTGGATACCCGCACCGGCGAGTACGTCGGCCGCGTCAAGTAAGGCCGCCACTGGCCCGTTTTTTCGGGTCATGCATTTTGGCGGCGCGCCCTGACCGGCGCGCCGCTGTCCTATCCGGGGATGGAACGTGTTGGAACCCTGCGACCTGTTGATTGAAGCCGGCTGGATCGTGCCGGTGGTGCCCAAAGGCGCTGTACTCACCGACCATGCTGTTGCGGTGACGAACGGGCGTATCGTCGCCGTTCTGCCGAGGCCCGAGGCGCGCGCGCGCTTTCTTCCCAAAGAAGTGGTTTCGAGGCCGGAAGCGGCCTTGATCCCCGGCCTCATCAACATCCATACCCACAACCCGATGACCTTGCTCCGCGGCGTGGCGGATGACTTGCCGCTCATGCCATGGCTGCAAGAGCACATTTGGCCGATCGAGGCCGCGGTGATGGCACCGGACTTCATCGCTGAAGGCATCGAATTGGCCGTGGCCGAGATGCTCCGCGGCGGAACCACCACCTGCAACGAGAACTACTTCTTCCCCGACGTGCAGGCGCAAACCTACAAGCGCCTGGGTTTCCGGGCGACTGTGGGCTTGCCCATCATTGAGTTTCCGTCGCCTTGGGCGAAGACCACGGCCGAATACTTCGACAAGGCGCTTGAAGTGTTCGACGCTTGGCGCGGTGACCCGCTGATTCGTTTCGCCTTTGCGCCGCACGCGCCTTACACGGTGAGCGATAGCAGCTTCGAGCGCATCAACATGCTTTCGGCTCAACTCGATATCCCGGTGCATTGCCACGTGCACGAAACTGCGCAGGAAATCACCGATTCTGTCGCCCAATACGGGCAGCGGCCCCTCGCGCGTCTGGAACGTTTGGGCTTGGTTGATACGCGTTTGATTGCGGTGCACATGACCCAACTCACCGAGGCAGAGATTGCTCTCTGTGCGGAGCGTGGCGTCCACATTGCGCATTGTCCGCAGTCGAATCTGAAGCTGGCTTCGGGCTTTTGTCCGGTCGAATCGCTGCGCAAAGCCGGCGCGAATATCGCGATCGGTACCGATGGTTGTGCGAGCAACAACGATCTCGACATGTTCGAAGAAACCCGCCATGCCGCGTTGCTGGCCAAGGCCGTTGCCGGTGATGCGCGGGCGCTTGACGCAGCCTCAGCTCTGGAAGCGGCCACCCTGTGCGGCGCGCGGGCATTGGGGATCGAAGATCAGATCGGCTCCATTGAAGCCGGAAAGCAAGCCGATCTCGTGTGTGTCGACCTGAGTGAGTTGGAATTGCAGCCGCTGTACAACGTGATTTCGCACCTCATCTACGTGGCGACGCGGCATCAAGTGAGCGACGTATGGATTGCGGGTGCGCAGAAACTCAGCCAGCGTCGTTTAGTCGACATGGACGCTGAAGCGATCAAGCAGAAGGCGCATCGTTGGGCGACGCGCATCGCTGAGATTCCGCGCAAGGGGGCTGACGCGTGAGCGATCAAGCGACTGCCACCAATGTTGACCCGGCTGAGATTGCCAAGTTTTCGGCTTTGGCCAATCGTTGGTGGGACCCGAATGGCCCGCAGGCGCCGCTACATGTGTTGAATCCGGCAAGGCTCGGTTACGTCGCACAACGCTTTGCACTGCGTGGTGCCCGCGTGCTCGACGTCGGTTGCGGTGGTGGGTTGCTGAGCGAAGCCTTGGCTCGCGAAGGCGCGAAGGTCACCGCGATCGATCTTTCCAAAGAGCTGATCGACATTGCGCGATTGCACTTGCTCGATGTGCGGCAGCAAGAGCCCGGCCTGTCGGTTGACTACCGCCTGTGCGCCATCGAAGCGCTCGCGGAAGCCGAGCCAGCCAGTTTCGACGCCATCACCTGCATGGAAATGCTGGAACACGTGCCCGATCCGCAGTCCATTTTGCAGGCCTGCAGTCGCTTGCTGAAGCCGGGCGGGGTTCTGTTCTTGTCCACGCTCAATCGCACGCCTGCTGCGTTTGCTTTGGCGATTGTTGGCGCGGAGTACATCGCCAACCTGTTGCCCAAGGGTACGCATGACTATCGTCAGTTCATCCGCCCAGCTGAGTTGGCACGCGGGCTTCGCGAAGCCGGATTCTCGGTTGACGATGTTTCGGGCCTGCATTACGACCCGATTCGACGGTCAGCCAGAGTGGCTGCGGGTACGTCAGTTAACTACCTCTGTGCCGCGCGACTGACTGCATGAGCGTTATTCCTGTTCGTGCGGTGCTGTTCGACTTGGACGGCACTCTGGCCGACACCGCGCGTGATCTTGCAGCCGCCGTCAACGCGGTTCTGATCGAGCAGGGCAGGGAACCGTTGCCTTTCGCTGCGCTTCGGCCCTTGGTATCGAAAGGCGGGCGTGCCTTGCTTGCGCGTGCGTTTCCCGATCTGAGTGCGGACGAGCGCGACGTGCTCCTTCCGCAATTTCTCGCCAGCTACGCCGGGTCGTTGGTTGTCGAGACGGTGCCGTTCGAAGGCATTGAAGTCATGCTTTCCGAACTCGAAAAACGCGGCATTCTTTGGGGAATTGTGACCAATAAGCCCGAAGGTTTGGCGCGCGGCGTGGTCGAAGGTTTGGGTTGGCAGCAACGCAGTCGCGCGTTGGTGGGCGGCGATACCTTGCCGGTTCGCAAGCCGGCACCCGAGCCTTTACTGCTTGCCGCCCAACAGTTGGGTGTTGCGCCCGAGACGTGTTTGTACGTGGGCGATGATGCTCGGGACATCGAGGCGGGAAATGCCGCGGGTATGCGCAGTGTTGCCGCGCTTTGGGGCTATCGCGATGACGGCGAGCAGCCCGAGGAATGGCCGGCGGAAATGCATTGCGCCACGCCT
>JAIXVL010000013.1 GCA_027483045.1 Lysobacteraceae bacterium | reverse complement strand
CTTCGAGGGTGATTTCCGTGCCATCGATCTTCAGTGCGTCATAGATCTTCGGCACTTCTGCGCGGTCGAACTCGACGTCGACAACCGCGCCGATGATCTGAACAACTTTGCCCTGGCTCATGCTGGATTCCTCAAATGAATACGTTTAGGGGCGCGCCGCTTAAACCGCTGCGGCGCCGCCGACAATTTCCGAAATTTCCTGGGTGATCGCTGCTTGACGGGCCTTGTTGTAGACCAGATTCAAGTCGCCGATCAGCTTCGTCGCGTTGTCCGAAGCGGCTTTCATCGCCACCATGCGGGCCGCGTGCTCCGATGCCAGATTCTCCAGCACCGCCTGATACACGAGCGACTCGACGTAGCGCTTCATCACTTCATCGAGAACGCTTTCTGCGTCGGGCTCGTACAGGTAATCCCAGTCGTGCTTGGCTTCGAGCGAATCAGAAGCCGGCAGCGGCAGCAGCGGCGCCAAAGTCGGCTTCTGCGTCATCGTGTTGATGAAGTCGTTGAAGCACAACGTCACGCGGTCGGTGGTGCCGTCGGTGTAACGATCAAGCATCACTTTGATGACGCCGATCAGCTTCTCCAGCTCAGGCTGCTCGCCCAAGTGGGTCACGCTACCGAGCAAATCCACCTTCAAGCGACGGAAGAAGGCCGAGGACTTCTGACCGATGCAGACCACATCCACTTCAACACCCTTCGACTGCCACTCGCGCATGTCCGCCAAAATGCGACGGAACAGCTGCGAGTTCAGGCCACCGCACAGGCCGCGGTCGGTCGAAACCACCACGTAGCCCACGCGCTTCACGTCTTTACGCTCCGCCATGAACGGATGCACGTAATCGGAGTTCGCCTGCGCGATGTGACCAATCACCTGCTTCATGAGACGCGCGTAAGGACGCGAGGACTTCATCTTGTCCTGCGCCTTGCGGATTTTTGATGCCGAGACCATTTCGAGCGCGCGCGTCACCTTGCGGGTGTTCTGCACGCTCTTGATCTTGGTTTTAACTTCACGACCGCCTGCCATGTCATCCTCCGGACGGTGCGCGCTAGAGCGCGCACCTAGCCGCAATGTTTACCAGCTGCCCGTGGTCTTGAACTCGGAGATCAAGGCCTTGAACTCGGCTTCGATTTCCTTGTCCCAGGCACCGGTGGCGACGATTTTTTCCATCAGCGCGCCCTTGGTGTTCTGAGCGTGGGCGTGCAGGCCGGCTTCAAACGCACCGATCTTGGCGAGCGGCACATCGTCCATCTGCCCTTCGTTCACGGCGTAAATGGACAGGGCCATTTGCGCGATCGACATCGGGGCGTACTGCTTCTGCTTCATCAGCTCGGTGACGCGCTGACCGCGCTCGAGCTGCTTGCGGGTCGTTTCGTCGAGGTCCGAAGCGAACTGCGCGAACGCAGCCAACTCACGGTACTGCGCGAGCGAGATACGAATACCGCCCGAGAGCTTCTTCATGATCGTGGTCTGCGCAGCGCCACCGACGCGCGAGACCGAGATGCCGGCGTTCACGGCCGGGCGGATGCCGGCGTTGAACAGGTCGGTCTCGAGGAAGATCTGGCCGTCGGTGATCGAGATCACGTTGGTCGGCACGAATGCCGAGACGTCACCGGCCTGCGTTTCGATGATCGGCAGCGCGGTGAGCGAACCGGTCTGACCCTTGACGGTGCCGTTGGGGAACTTCTCGACGTACTCGGCCGAGACGCGGGCCGCGCGCTCAAGGAGACGCGAGTGCAAATAGAACACGTCGCCCGGGTAGGCTTCGCGGCCCGGCGGGCGGCGCAGCAGCAGTGAGATCTGGCGGTAGGCGACGGCCTGCTTCGACAGATCGTCGTACACGATCAGGGCGTCTTGGCCGCGATCCATGAAGTACTCACCCATCGCGCAACCGGCGTACGGGGCGATGTACTGCATCGCTGCCGACTCCGAGGCCGAAGCCGCGACGACGGTCGTGTAGGCCATCGCGCCGTTCTCTTCGAGCTTGCGCACGATGGAGGCGATGGTGGAGTTCTTCTGGCCAATCGCGACGTAAACGCACTTCACGCCCGACGACTTCTGATTGATGATCGCGTCGATCGCCATCGCGGTCTTACCGGTCTGACGGTCGCCGATGATCAGCTCGCGCTGGCCACGGCCGATCGGGATCATGCTGTCGACCGACTTGTAGCCGGTCTGCACCGGCTGCGACACCGACTGGCGCCAGATCACGCCCGGAGCAACGCGCTCCACCGGCGAGGTCAATGCGGCATTGATCGGGCCTTTGCCGTCAATCGCGTTACCCAGACCGTCGACCACGCGGCCGAGCAGTTCCGGACCAACCGGCACTTCAAGAATGCGGGCGGTGGTCTTGGCCACTGCGCCTTCGCGCAGGTGCTCGTAGTCACCGAGGACCACGGCGCCGACCGAGTCGCGCTCGAGGTTCAAAGCCAGGGCAAAGGTGTTGCCCGGCAACTCGATCATTTCGCCCTGCATCACATCGGCCAGGCCGTGGATGCGCACGATGCCGTCCGACACCGAGGTGACGGTGCCTTCGTTACGCGCCTCAGCCGAAAGCTTGGCCTTCTCGACGCGCTGCTTGATGAGTTCGCTAATTTCCGACGGGTTGAGCGTCTGCATTGAGGTGCCTCGGTGCCGGCGCAAAGCCGGTTAGGTGAAATGGAAAGTCTTAATGCGTGAGTGCGGTTTCGAGACGCGCGAGCTTGCTGCGAATCGAACCGTCAATAACCACATCGCCTGCGTCGATGACCGCGCCACCAATGAGGGTCGGGTCGACCGTCAACTCCAACGCCACATCGGTGTTGAAGCGGCGGCGAAGCGCTGCCTCGATCTTGGCCTGCTCATCCGTCGACAGTGCCGTTGCCGAAGTGACACGAGCGCGAATCACACGCTCGGCTTCCGCACGCAACATCTCGTACTGCCCGGCAATTTCCGGCAGCAGAGCAATGCGATCGTTCTCAGCAAGCACGTCAAGGAACTTCAGAAACACGGCGTCGCACGAAGGCGGCGCCACAAGTCCTGCAGCTTCCCCGGTGTCGAGACCAGGATGGGCGATAAGCGCGTTGAGGCGCGGATCCGCGGCGAGCTGCGCAGACACTGCCAGCGCGGCCGACCATTGCGGCAAAGCGCCGGCTTGGCGGGCCAACGCAAAAGCAGCGCGGGCGTAGGGGCGGGCGAGGGTCAGGGCCTGGCTCATGGGCGTCGTCAGATCTGCGCTGCGAGTTCGTCGATGAGTGCAGCGTGCGCTTTGGCGTCGATCTCGCGGCGAATGAGCTTCTCAGCTCCAGCCACGGCCAAGGCACCAACATCACGACGCAGCACTTCCTTCGCACGGAAGGTCGAGGCCTCAATCTCCGCCTCGGCCAAAGCCTTCTGGCGAATGCCCTCAGCAACAGCTTCCTGCTTCGCCGCATCAACGATCTGAATCGCGCGGGCCTCGGCCTGAGCAATGATCTCGTTGGCCTTGACGCGAGCCTCTTTCAAGGCCTCATTGACCTTGTCTTGGGCCTGCGCCAAATCCTTCTGGCTGCGCTCTGCAGCGGCCAGACCTTCGGCGATTTTCTTCTGGCGCTCTTCAATGGCCTGAAGCAGTGGCGGCCACACCATCGTGGCGATGAGCCAGACGAACGCGGCGAAGGCCAAAGCCTGCGCAAAAAGCGTGAGATTGATATTCATGAATGCGCTCTGGAAAAACGGTCATGCGCCCCGACTGGGGCACCGGCAATCAGTTCAGACGTGGCGCCGCCCAGCGCGGAGCGAACTCCGCGCCGAAAACGTCGCTTAGGCCGTGAAGGCGGTGGCGAGCGGGTTGATGAACGCAAACATCAGCGCCACACCCACGGTGATGATGAACGCGGCGTCGATCAGGCCGGCGGTCAAGAACATGCGGACCTGCAGGACCGGGATCAGTTCCGGCTGACGGGCGGCCGACTCAAGGAACTTGCCAGCCATCATGGCCATACCGAGACCGGCGCCGAGCGCGGCCAAGCCAATCATGATGCCGATGGCCAGAGCGGTCGAAGCCTGAACGTTGGCAAGAAGGGCGAGAGTTTCCATGGTGCATCTCCAATAATCGAAGTGGTTTTGGTAACGGAACGAAGGGTGAAACGAAAAATCAGTGACCTTCTTCCATGAGGCTCAGGTACACGACCGAGAGCATCATGAAGATAAAGGCCTGCAACGGAATGACGAGCAGGTGGAAGAGCATCCAGCCAAGGCCGAGCATGCTCGATGCGGCAACGCCAACAAGGCCCACGCCGCCCAACGCCCAGATCAGAAGGAAGAGCACTTCGCCGGCAAACATGTTGCCGAACAAACGCATGGCGAGCGAAACGGGCTTGCTCAACAGCTCGACGGCATTGAGAAGCAAGTTGGCCGGGAACATCCACTTGCCAAACGGCGCAGTGAACAACTCATGGATGAAGCCGCCCAAGCCCTTGGCGCGCAGCGCAAAGAAAATCATCAGGAAGAACACCGAGAGCGACAAGCCAAAGGTCGCGTTCAGATCGGCGGTGGGCACCGGCTTCCAGTAGTTGAACTTCGACGGATCAGCAACGCCTACAAGCGTAGCGACCTGCACCGAAACCCAACCCATCGGACCTGCGAGGAAGTCGGCCGGGATGAACTTGATGGCGTTGAGCACCAAGATCCAGCAGAACAGCGTGATCGCGATCGGCGTCACCAGGCGGCTCGGGCCGTGGTACGCGTCCTTGGCCTGCTTGTCGACAAACTCGAGGACGATTTCCACGAACGCCTGCCACTTGCCCGGAACGCCCGCAGTCGCCTTGCGCGTCGCCAGCCAGAACGCAAAGACCATGAACAAACCGACGACCACCGATGTCACCATCGTGTCGACGTGCACAGTCCAAAACGCGCTGCTGTCGTCGACAGAGATCGTAAGGTTTTTCAAGTGGTGCTGGATGTACTCAGCCGGGGTCAAGTTTTCGCTTGCCATCGTCGCTTCATTGCCTCTTGAACGTCATTGCCGCCAAAACAAAAACCACTTGCGCGAACACCAGTCCCACCAACACCCACACAGGCTCCGCAGCCGGCGCCAGCATCGCCCCCAGAAGCAGCGCCGCAACGGCCAGCCACTTCAAGACCACACCCAGCACCACGGCCATCGCCGCTGCATGTCCACTCGGGGCAGTTGCCCTCAACGCAAACAAGCCAGAGACCAGCGATCCCACGTGAAACGCAAGCCCACCCAACACAAACGAGACTGCAGGCGGCCAACCGAACATCACCACCACTGCGGCGCCGCTCAAGCACTGCGCGAGTGAGCCGCGCCACCAGAGCCACAAAGCAAAAGAGCTGTTCCTTGTTCGGGCCTGCATCGAGCCGATCATTTGCAAAAGCTGCTCAGCCGAGGCGCAAGATTCTAGCATGTGGGCCTCGTTCGCCTCAATGGCGGAAGCGTGAAAACCCAGTGTGAAACGCCCAGACAGCGCGTCGCCGCTTTTCCGAGAACCGGAGCACAAACGAGAAGCCCACACACCCAAACGCCCCCGCCATCGAAGCGCCCGCGTCCCGCGGCAACTTCGCATGAGCTGAAGGCCCGGGCTTGGAACTCATCAGGACACCGCACTCATCAGACACCCTCGCCCGCAACGCCCCATCGCACACCAGCATGCCGCCGAGGCCGGCGTCGCATCTCGATTTAGACCAGCCCGATAGCTCAGTGTTTTTTACCCGCCGGCTGCACCGGTCCGGCGGCGCGGGTTCCTGAGTAGCGGCGATCGCGTTGGTTTTTGCGCCTGCCGGCCGAGTTAATGGTTAGTGCGGCGACGAAGTACCCCTAGTTGCGCAGACCACCCGGGACTATCAATTGATTTT
>JAIXVL010000064.1 GCA_027483045.1 Lysobacteraceae bacterium | reverse complement strand
GTTCACCAGCTTTTTGCCGCGGGTGATCAGGCCTTGCTCGTGCAGCTTCACGAAGGTTTCGATGACGGCCTTCGAGGGCATCGGATCCATGGTGAAGGTGCTGCGCGACCAGTCGCCCGAGCTACCCATGCGGCGCATCGGGCGCTCAATCGTGTCGCCGGATTCCTTCTTCCATTCCCACACTTTGCCGATGAACTTCTCGCGGCCCAGGCTGTCGCGGGTTTCACCTTGGCCCGCCAAATGCAGATTGCGCGAGACCACCATTTCGGTGGCGATGCCGGCGTGGTCGGTGCCGAGCTGCCACAAGGTGTCGTGGCCCTTCATTCGGTGGTAGCGAATGAGCGTGTCCATCAGCGTGTGCTGGAACGCGTGGCCCATGTGCAGCGTGCCGGTGACGTTCGGCGGCGGCAGCAAGATGCTGTAGGCCGGCTTGCTGGCATCGCCTGACGGCTTGAACAGGCCGGTGGTTTCCCATTGGGCATACCACTTGGTTTCGAAGGTGCTGGGCTCGAAGCTCTTGTCCATGCGGCGCGCGACCGGCGTTTGGGGCCGATCGGAAGGTCTCGGAAAGGGGCGCCAAGACTAGCAAATCGGGCCGGAGCGTCGGCTCCAGCCCGATTCCTGTTGCCGCTGAATCAGGCGGTGACGGCTTCGCGGGCGGGCAGGGCGGCGGCCACCTGCGCGGCGCGCGCCAAGCCTTCTGCCAGATCCGCGCGCAAATCACGCACATGCTCAATGCCCACCGAGAGCCGCAGCAGGCCATCGCGAATGCCCGCCGCCGCGCGCGCCTCGGCGCTCATGGCCGCGTGCGTCATGGTGGGCGGGTGCGCGACGAGGCTTTCCACGCCACCCAGCGACTCGGCCAAGGTGAAGCACTCCAATCCCGCGCAGAAGGCACGGGCTGCCGCTTCGCCGCCGCGCAACTCAAAGCTGAGCATCGCGCCAAAGCCGGCCTGCTGACGCGCCGCCAAGGCATGGCCCGGGTGCGTGGCCAGACCCGGGTAGTGCACGGCGGCCACGGCCTCGTGGCCCACCAACAGATCGAGAAGCCCATGCGTGTTTTCTTGATGCACGCGCAGGCGAGCATCCAGCGTGCGCAGGCCGCGCAAGGTGAGGAAGGCATCGAAGGGCGAACCGGTCAGGCCTAGGGCATTCGCCCACCAGGTGAGGCGTTCGTGCAGTTCGGGCGTCTTCGCGACGACGGCACCGCCCACCACGTCGCTGTGGCCATTGATGTACTTGGTGGTGGAGTGCAGAACGATGTCGGCGCCCAAGGCGATGGGCGTTTGCAGCGCGGGGGAGAGGAAGGTGTTGTCCACGACCACGAGTGCGCCCACACGCTTGGCGGCTTCCGCCACGAAGCGGATGTCGGTGATGCGGAGCAGTGGATTCGAGGGCGTCTCAATCCAAACGATGGCCGGTGCGGGGTCGAGCGCGGCAGCCAGTGCGCGTGGGCAGGTGAAGTCGATGGTGACCAATTCGAACGCGCCTTTCTTCGCCAGCGCGTTGAACAAACGCCAGCTGCCGCCGTAGGCATCGTGCGGCACCACCAAGCGTTGGCCGGGCTCAAGCAGGCTGAGCACCAGCGTGATGGCGGCCATGCCGGTCGCGGTGATCACGCCACCTGCGCCGCCTTCCAATTCAGCGAGTGCTTCGCCGAGCAGATCGCGGGTGGGATTGCCACTGCGCGTGTAGTCGTAGCGGCGCTTTTTGCCGAAGCCTTCGAAACTGAAGTTGGACGACAGCACGATGGGTGGCACCACGGCGCCGTGGGCGGTGTCGGTGTCGATGCCGGCGCGCACGGCGCGGGTGGCGGTCTCGAAGCTGCTCATGCGGCCACTCCTTGGGCAACGGGACTGAGGGGATTGAAAGCGGTGTGTGCGGTAGCAAAAGCCGGGGCCAGTGCCTGAGTCAGGACGGCCGCGATTTGCTCGGGCTCTTTCAGGAAGGCGTCGTGGCCAAAGATGGAGCGCAGGATGTGCAGGCGAGCGGGGCCGCCGAGCGTGCGCGCCAAACGGCGCAGATCATCGAGCGGCACCAAACGGTCCTGCTCAATCGCGATGACCGTGGTGGGCACCGTGATGCGCGCGGCATCGACGCGGTGCTGGTCAATCGATTCGGACAAACGGCGGAACGCGATGGGGCTGAAAACTGCAGCAAAACGGTTGCCGGCGGCATCGAGGTAATCCTCGGCGGCGCAACGTAGACGATCACCACACCACGTGGGTTCGGCGCCAAAACGTGCGGCGAATTCTTCCGGCGTGCGGTAGCTGAGCATGGCGAACTGACGCGCCAAGGCCACGGCCTCGGGGCCATCGCGGCCGAGCTCGAGCACGCGACGCTGCAGGGCGCGCCAAGCAGCGGCATACGGGTCGGCGCGGTCGGCACCGCTGATCACCACCAAGCGATCGAGCAAGCGTGCATGGCGTTCCGCGAAGGCCAAACCCACCATGGCGCCGTAGCTGCTACCGACGATGGCAGCGAGGCGCGAGATGTCGAGGTGGTCGAGCAACACGGCCAGCGCATCGGCTTGATCCGCGGTGCTGATGGGGGCGTCGAGCGTGCCGTCGCGGCCCACCCAATCGAAGCTGAGAACGCGGCACTGCGTGAGGTCGAAACTCTTCCCCCTGCCGACTTGAACCTGCCACCAGCCCTCAGCTTCATCGCTGTGCAGCGCGGCCACGTGGCGCGAGGCCGAAATGCCGCCCAGCACCGCAAACACCGGAGCGCCGGCTTTGCCAACCATGCGGTAGCGCAGGCGCAGTTGCTGCGCGCCGGCTTGCTGCAAGTTCAGTGTGGTCTTGAATTCGCCCTCAAGAAAACAGGGCGGCTCCGAGCTGGGCGAGGAAAGCGATGACATGACGAGGCTCCGAAAGGCCCGCCCCCAGAAACGGTGGGGGCAAGCGTGTGGGAGGAGCCTACCGGGGTTTTTCGTTCAATACATCCCTTCATGCGGATGAAGAGATATAACTTTTCGGCATCAAGGCCTCAGGCGGTTTTCGGCGCGCCTTCCAGTTCGGCCAGCCACGCGTCATCCGAGCCCTCGTTCACGCCTTCGAACAGGATGGTGCTGAGGTAGCGCTC
>JAIXVL010000012.1 GCA_027483045.1 Lysobacteraceae bacterium | reverse complement strand
CAGAGCAAGACGAAACGACAGGTATTCGAGATTCAACGCCATTCCAGTCTTACACACCGAGGCGGAGGATGCACACCATTCCCACCGCACTGGAGTTGCCCCCATGCCCACCACCCTCGTTATTGGCGCCACCGGCACCGTCGGCTCGGCCCTCATCCCCGACCTGCAGCGCCGCGGTCATCAGGTTCGCCTGGCCACCCGCACGCCCACAAAGCCCGAGCACGTCGCGCTCGATCTGCTCAGCGGAGCGGGGCTGGATTGGGCACTGCAGGGCGCGAACCGCCTGTTCCTCTTGTCGCCGCCCGGCCACCTCAATCAAGACGTTTTGCTCAAGCCGATCATTGATCGCGCCGCGCAGCAGGGCGTTGAAAAGGTGGTGCTGATGAGCGCCATGGGCGCCGATGCCGACCCCACCTCGGGCCTTAGCCTTGCCGAAGCGCATCTGGCCCACTCCGGCCTGCCCTACGCCGTGATCCGCCCCAACTGGTTCATGCAGAACTTCCACACGTTCTGGATGGGCAGCATCTTGGCCACCAACGAAGTGCAACTGCCGGTGGGCGATGCCAAGGCCAGCTTCATCGACGCACGCGACATTGCCGCCGTGGCCGCCGCGCTGCTCGACAGCACGCACAACAACGCGCAGGCCTACGACCTGACCGGCCCCGAAGCCATCGACCATGCCACCGCCACCGCGCTCATCAGCGCCGCGAGCGGCCGGCACATCGGCTTTCGCGATGTAACCCCTGAGCAGATGCGGCCCGGCCTGCTGCAGGCTGGCCTACCCGCCGACTACGCCGAGTTTCTGCTGACCATCCTGAGCTACCTCAAGGCCGGTTATGCCGAACGCACCACCACCGCCGTGCCCGACATTTTGGGCCGCCCTGCACGCCCGTTCGCGGACTACGCACGCGATTACGCCGACGCTTGGCGGGCGTGAGGCGCACTCGGTCGTTCCGCGTCGGTACCCCTCTCAATCGGTGAGACGGGTACCGGCGAGCCTGCAGGCCCTAACCCAGCAGGCCCGCACCATGGAACGCCGCACGGATTCGCCGCTCACCGAACGCGAGGCCCTGGTGGCCTACGCCACCATGCTCAACCGCGCCGATCCGTCGGTGATCGCGCCCTTGCTGGCGGAGGAGTTCCGGCTCACTTCGCAGCACGTGCTTGAAGACTTGGTCGGCAAGCAAGCGTTCCTCGATTACATGGCCGGCAAGTTCGAGGCCATGCGCGAAAGCGGCATGCTGCCCCGCGCTGACCTCGCCCGTTTGCCGGGTTACGGCCACGACGAGGCGGTGCTGATCTGGCAGGGTGATGCCCCCACGCCGGTCGTCACCGTCTACGCCGACGTGGAAGGCGGCGAACTTCGCGCCCTGCATCTTTGTTTCATCCCGAACCCCAGCTCGGGCGAGCCCTTGGGGCTTTGGCCGGGGCGTGAGGCACCGGTTTCTGCGGTGTAGCGCTGGCGTGCAGGCGTGAGAGGCCGAGCTACGCGGGCTACGTGTTAAAGAGTGCTTTCATTGCAGCGTTTCCAATTAAAGCATGCTTTAATAATAGCACCCCCAATGAAAGGC
The DNA here is from genome assembly GCA_027483045.1 of Lysobacteraceae bacterium. Taxonomy (GTDB): domain Bacteria; phylum Pseudomonadota; class Gammaproteobacteria; order Xanthomonadales; family Xanthomonadaceae; genus Silanimonas. Next base: position 2,809 of record JAIXVL010000012.1, on the reverse strand, counting down.
GCCTTTCCATGCTGCGGACCACCGGCACCTATGCCACATCCACCACGCTGGGCGAAACCGTGCGCGCCTTTGTTCCGCACGCGCTGCCGCCTGCGCACCCTGCGCTAGATACCGCGGCATTCCACACGCTCAACCACAACGCCGAACTGGCGCTGGCTCGCCTAACCGGAGTCGCGGGCTTGGTGCCCTCGGTGGATTGGCTGCTCTACAGCGCCATCCGCAAAGAAGCCCTGCTAACTTCGCAGATCGAGGGAACGCAGGCCACGCTCACCGACCTGTTGGACGACGAAGCCGGCTTCGGCGTGAGCAATACCGACGACGTGCAGGAGGTGAGCAATTACCTGCGGGCGTTCAAACACGTGCAAACGCAACTTCGCGACCCGCAGGGCCTGCCGCTCAGCGTGCGCCTGCTTTGCGAAGCGCATCGCCTCCTGCTCGACGGCGCACGCGGTGCCAGCAAGCAGCCGGGCGAACTTCGCCGCTCGCAGAACTGGATTGGCGGCACGCGCCCGGGCAACGCGGCGTTCGTGCCGCCGCCACCCGAGCAGGTGGCAACGCTGTTGTCCGATCTCGAGCGTTTCATCCACCACGCGCCGGTCGAGTTGCCGCCCCTCATCCGGGTGGCGCTCGTCCACGCGCAGTTCGAAACCATCCACCCCTTCCTCGACGGCAATGGGCGCATCGGGCGCTTGCTCATCGCAGCGCTATTCGAGCATTGGCAGCTGCTTGCCGAGCCCTTGCTGTACCTCAGTGGTTATCTGAAACAGCACCAATCGGAGTACTACCGCCGGCTCACCGCCATTCGCAGCGAAGGCGATTGGGAGACCTGGGTGGCGTTTTTTCTTGAAGGCGTGTCCGCCGCAGCTGCCGAAGCCGAGCAGAACATCATCGCCGTGGCCAGTCTGGTGGCTACGGACCGCAGACGCCTACTGGAATCATCCAGCGCCAACTCAGCGAGCTACCGCCTGTTCGAACGGCTGCCGATGATGCCGCGCTTCACCGTGGCGCATGCGCGCGATGCGCTAGGCACCACCTTCCCCACCGCGAACGCCGCAGTGAGTGCGCTAGAGCGCCTGGGCATCGTGAGCGAGGTAACGGGGCAGAAGAAAAACCGCAGCTACACCTACAGCGCGTACGTGCAGCTGCTGAGTCGTTGATGGCACAAAGCCCGTCAGTCACGGGCCCTACTCAGCCCAGCGTCCTGACTTGGGCCTCGCTGCGCTGCTGCGCCTGCACGTGCTGCGCTTCAATGCCCTGCTGCCGATTCACTTGCTGCGCGCGCTCCACGCTCTGCTCCACCGGCGTTTGAATTGCTTCAGCCGTGCGCACTGAAACCCAATCGCTCACGCGGTCGGGCTGGCCACGATACGCAAACACGTACTCGCCGGGTTCGGCTTTCGTGCCCTTCTGCCCCAGCACCACGCCGTCGATCTGCGTCATGCCGCAAGCCTTGCACTGTGCATACAGCGCGGCGGCCACGCGATCGCTGGCGTCGTCGGGCGTGCGGCCCAAGCTGCGGTCCATGTCGTAAACCCCGGTGCGCAGCGCGTCGTACAAACGGTCGTGAAAACGCGAGGTTTCATCGGGGCGCTGCGGGCGAAAGCTGGATTCGGGCACTGACTCGACAGGCGCCACATCACGCACGGGCCGCCCGTTCTGAAGTTCATCGGCCAGCGCGCGCAGCGTGTGCAGGCCGGCCTTGCCGTCGACCTGCAGGCGATGCGCGGATTGCAACTCGCGCACAGCGTGCTCGGTGTTTGCGCCGAAGTGACCATCAGCCACCAAGGCTTTGCCATCGCGGCCGGTGTAGCCGGCTTCGATCAATTGGCGCTGCAGGGTTTCGACGCCAATGCCGCGGTCGCCGGTGTTGAACATGCCGTCGGAGAAGGCGGCCTTGTGATCTTGGCGATCAGTCTTCGGCCCAGTCTCCGGAACCTCGCGCCCGGAACGAATCGCGTCGATCGTCTCAGGCGTCAGGTAGGCCGACCATTCAGCGAAACGCAATCGACGATCCGCCTCGCCGTTTCGACCGCCGTTGATGGCCAGCATCGATGCCTCGACATCGCGTCGAGCCTCAACAGGCACGGCGGTCTGCCAGAAGTGAATGGCGATCTTCTCGGCGTTTTCCGTGCTAGCCGCTCGCTCCGGATGGTTCAAAAGGTCGAGACCCAATGCCTCTCCAACTCGGGCGTAGTTGTCGCGCCCCGTGAGCTGGGTATAGCCACGCCCACGGAAACGATATCCATCTCCCGCATCGTCGTTCCCCATGCGCGCTCCGTACATCATTCGAGCAAGTGACTCAGACTGGCCCGAAAGCGCCTCAAGTCGAGCCCCCTCGAGTTCTTCAGGCGAGTAACGCCGATGAGCGGACGCCACCTTTATTTGGTCAATGCTCTTCGTGTAGCGGAAGCTTTCCTCAAGCCGCTGCAAATCAAGCGACTCGTGGGTCATGTTGGCCATGAAGGCCGCAAGTTCATCCGGCCGATCAATCCCTGCGCCGATCGCCGCCCGTACCAACGAAATCTCTCTTGCGTTTGGCATTGTCGATCCTCACTGGCCCGCAGGGTCCGGCAAACCGGACGTCTTGGGATCGAAGCTCGCAAAGCTGGCTGGTGCGATTGTGGGAGGGCTCAAGTCCGCGCGCCCCATGATTCCGTCAGTTTTGGAATCCCCCAAAGCAAGGTAACGGTCAAGAACCATTCCACCCTTGGCCTCATCCCAACGAAACACATAAGTCTTGGACCAGCGCTGACCGATGCCACCTTCGTTAGTGATGGTCAGGCTCCCGGGCTCGGCAACCACCTCGGTG
>JAIXVL010000196.1 GCA_027483045.1 Lysobacteraceae bacterium | reverse complement strand
GGTGTCGGCGCTCAGCAGCCACGAAGTATCGTTCCGCGGCAGCAGCTTCCTCGTTCGCCTGACCGCTGAAGGCGAGGGCGTTCGCGTCGATGCGATCAGCCCGGAAGGTGCTGTGTTGAGTGGTGGGCCGGCAGGCGAACTTCTCGCTGCACTACGCACGCGCCTGCAGTAAGGCGCTGCGATCGCTCGAAAAAAAACGGCCGCAATTGCGGCCGTTTTTCGTTGCGGCGGAGAAAGAATTCAGCGCTGCAGTTGATCCAGCTTGCCGGTTTTTCCGTCCCATTCGGCGGCGTCCGGCAGAGGGTCTTTGCGCGTTGTGAGAACAGGCCAAGCCGCAGCGAGTTCCTTGTTCAAGGCGATCATGTTCTCTTGGCCGGCGGGCACATCATCCTCAGGGAAGATGGCTTTGGCCGGGCACTCGGGCTCGCACAAGGTGCAGTCAATGCACTCATCGGGATCGATGACCAAAAAGTTAGGACCTTCGTGGAAGCAGTCGACTGGGCAGACTTCCACGCAATCGGTGTACTTGCAGCGGATGCAGTTCTCGGTAACGACGAAGGGCATGGCAGTAGTGATCCGGACAGCGACGCGCTAATTCTAGCGCTGAAGAAAAAACAAAGCCCGGCAGGGCCGGGCTTTGTCGGGAATTGGCGCTCCCTACGGGATTCGAACCCGTGTTTTAGCCTTGAGAGGGCCACGTCCTAGGCCTCTAGACGAAGGGAGCATTGGTTGGTCGCTTCCTGCGAGTCCGGTAGGATAACGGATTGGCCTGAGTACTCCTAGCCCTTTCCATGACCGGAACCACCGTCACTCCATGACCTATTCACCCACCGTCCTGTCGCCCTTGGTGATTCCGCGCGAAGCCCATCCGATTTCGCGCCGGAACATCAGCTCGGCTGCACTGAAGGTGCTCTACGGCCTGCGTGATGCCGGCTATCAGAGTTATCTCGTCGGTGGCGCGGTGCGTGATCTGTTGGCTGGCCGCCAGCCCAAAGATTTTGATGTAGCCACCGATGCCACACCCGAGCAAGTGCGCGAAGTGTTTCGCAATTGCCGAATCATTGGCCGGCGCTTCCGATTGGCGCATGTGGTTTTCGGCCGCGAGATCATTGAAGTCGCCACCTTCCGTGCCAATGACGACGACGGCAGTGGCGATCGCGAAACGGTGGGCGACGGCCGCCTCACGCGAGACAACGTGTACGGCTCGATTGAAGACGACGCGGTGCGTCGCGACTTCACGGCCAATGCCTTGTACTACGCCATCGAGGATTTCTCGGTGCGCGACTATGTGGGTGGCTATTCGGATGTCCAGGCGCGAACGCTCCGATTAATCGGCGACCCGGCAACACGCTATCGCGAAGACCCCGTACGCATGCTGCGTGCAGTGCGCTTGGCGGCGAAGTTGGGCTTCGATATCGACACCAGCGCTGCCCAGCCCATGACCGAGCTTTCGGTGCTGTTGGCCGGTGCTGCGCCGGCTCGATTGTTTGACGAATCCTTGAAGCTCTTTCTTTCCGGTCATGGCGAGGCCAGTTTTTTGGGCTTGGAACGTCATGACTTGTTGGGTGCTTTGCTGCCCGAAACGGCCGAGGCACTGCGCACAAATCGCAGTGGCCTGCTGCGCAGCATGGTGCTGGACGGTTTGCGCAACACCGATTCGCGCATTGAAGAAGAGAAACCCGTTACGCCCGCTTTCCTCTACGCCGTGCTGCTGTGGCCTGCGTACTGCCGCGAGTTGGCGCGTCTGCAGGCGCAGGGGCTTGAGCCTTCTGTCGCGCAGCAGCGCGCTGCTGACCGCGTCACCTTGCACCAGGCCAAGCGCATCGCTTTGCCGCGCCGTTTCTCTTTGCCGATGCAGGAAATCTGGCTGATGCAGTCGCGTTTCACGCTTCGCCAAAAGAAGCGCGTGTTCCGTTTGCTCTCGCATCCGCGCTTCCGTGCTGCGTTCGATTTTCTCGAACTGCGGGCCAAGGTGGCACCTGAGTTGGCGGCGGATCTGCTGTTCTGGCGCGAAGCGCAAACGCAGGCGCCAGGCCTCGCTACAGATTCTTCGGAATCGGGCGATGGGTTTGGCCCTGAAGGTGTCGAAGATCTTGGTGTGGACGCGGGCCCCGCGCCGCGTCGTCGTCGACGTCGCAGGCCCCGTGGCGGCGGGGCGCCGGCGCAGAGCTGAGCATGCGTCGCCGCGCGTGGGTTGGCCTGGGCGGTAATGTTGGGGATGTTGCGCGCACGTTTGCTGTCGCGATTGAGCAGGTATCGCAGCTTGCTGATGTCGACGTCCGTGCGGTGTCTTCCACCTACCGAACGCCGGCTTGGGGCGGTGTCGTGCAAGCCGACTATCTCAATGCTGTTGTCGAAATCGAGACCGCGCTTGAGCCGGAAGCCTTGCTCGCGCACTTGCTGGCCATCGAGCGGCTAAACGGTCGAAACCGCGCCAGCGAGACCCGCTGGGGGCCGCGCAGCTTGGACCTAGACGTGCTGGCCATGGAAGGCGTGAGCCGCGCCTCTGCCGAACTGGAATTGCCGCACCCGCGCTTGGCGGAGCGCGCGTTTGTACTGGTGCCGTGGGCTGAGTTGGCGCCGGGATTCGAGGTTCCCGGCATGGGTACGGTGGCCAGCCTTCGTGATTCGCTGGATTGCTCGGATGTGGTGGCGCTACCTTAGGCGCCCAGTCGAAAGGCCCCCCAACGCACATGTACACCTCTGAGT
>JAIXVL010000126.1 GCA_027483045.1 Lysobacteraceae bacterium | reverse complement strand
TTTTCCTCCTCGGAATTGGCGCCATCATCGGCGCCGGCATTTTCGTGATGACCGGCACCGCGGCTGCCAACTACGCGGGCCCGGGCGTGTTGCTCAGCTTCGTCATGGCTGGCTTGGCCTGCGCCTTCGCGGGCCTGTGCTACGCCGAATTCGCCGCGATGATGCCGGTCTCCGGCTCGGCTTATTCGTACACCTACAGCACCATGGGTGAACTGGTGGCCTGGTTCATCGGCTGGAACTTGGTGCTTGAGTACTTGTTTGCCGCTTCGACGGTCGCGGTGGGCTGGTCGGGCTACCTCAATAGCTTCCTCTCTACCTTCGACATGGCGTTCCCGGATTCGCTTTCGCAAGCGCCCTATGCGTTCGCTACGGAGACCAAGAGCTTCGTTGCGACCACCGGCATCCTGAATCTGCCGGCCGTGATGATCGTCGCCGCGATTAGTGCGCTGTGCTACGTCGGCATCACGCAGAGCGCATGGGTCAATGCCCTGATCGTGGCCATCAAGGTCACCGTTATCGCACTGTTCCTTGGCTTTGCCTTCCAGTTCGTCAACCCCGAAAACTGGAACGCCTGCCACGCGGTGGCGACCAGTGCCGGCGCCTTGAGCGTCGAAATGGTGACCGCATTGAAGAATGCATGCGCCGTGGACCCGGGCACCTTGGCCATCGTTCCGCCCGCTGTGGAAACAGCAGGTTCCATGCACTACGGCATGGATGGTGTGATCCGCGGCGCCGCCGTGGTGTTCTTTGCCTATATCGGTTTCGACGCAGTGTCGACCGCCGCCGGCGAAGCCAAGAACCCGCAGCGCGATATGCCGATCGGCATCTTGGGCTCGCTGGCGGTCTGCACCGTGCTCTACATCGCGATGGCCGCCACGCTGACCGGCTTGCTGCCGTTCACCGAGCTGGGCACTTCGAAGCCTGTGGCCACGGCGATGGAAGCCTATCCGCAGTTGCTGTGGCTGAAGCACGTGGTCGAGATTGGCGCCATCGCTGGCTTGAGCTCGGTGATTCTGGTGATGCTGATGGGCCAGCCGCGCATCTTCTATTCGATGGCGCAGGACGGCTTGCTTCCGAAGATCTTCGAAAAGGTGCATCCCACCTACGGCACGCCCTATATCGGCACCATCATTGTGGGCGTTGTTGCCGCCGTAATGGCCGGCTTCCTGCCGCTCGGCTTCTTGGGTGATTTGGTGTCGATGGGTACCCTCCTCGCCTTTGCCACGGTGTCTGCTGGCGTGTTGATCCTTCGCTACACCCGCCCCGAATTGGCCCGCCCGTTCAAGGTCTGGGGCGTGTGGTTCGTGGTGCCGGTGGCCGTGATCGCCTGCTTGTACCTGTTCTCGAAGCCCTTCGCCGACCATTGGCAGGTGATGACCGGCTGGACGGTGCTGGGCTTCCTGATCTACTTCAGCTACGGCTATCGCAACAGCAAGCTGCGCAAGGCCTGAAGGGAATCGTTCGCCCATGAGTGACGTGAAAAAGATTGGGCCGGTGTTGGCCACCTTCGTGGTGGCCAACAACATGATCGGTTCGGGTTTCTTTCTGTTGCCGGCCACTCTGGCCAGCCAAGGCGGCGTGACCACCTTGAGCTGGCTGGCCTGCACCGTGATTGCGGCATTTCTGGGCGGTGCGTTTGCGCGACTTGCTCGCGATTATCCAAAGCTCGAAAGCCCAGATGACTATGTGCGCCCTGCTCTTGGGCGCGACATGGGCTTCTTGGCCACGGCGCTGTATTGGTTGAGCTCGTGGATTGGAAACAACGCCATTGCGGTGGCAGCGTTCGGCTACTTGGTCACGCTGCTGCCCTTGGATGGCGGCAATCCCATGGTGCAGCTGGGCGGCCAACTGGTGCTGATCTGGACCATGTTCGCCATCAATCTGTTTGGGCCTCGCGGCGTAGCCCGCTTCCAGTCCATGTGCGTAGTCTTCGGCCTCTTGCCCGTCGCCGTGGTGCTGCTGGGTGGCTGGGGCCAGTTCAACGGCGAGATGTTCCTTTCTTCTTGGAACGTCACCAACGACTCCGACACCACCGTGATTCTCAATGCGCTGGCACCCACGTTCTGGGCCTTCGTTGGCTTGGAAACCGGCGCCATGGTCGCGGGTATCGTCCGTAACCCCGAGCGCAACGTGCCCTTGGCCACGCTGGGCGGCATCGGCATTGCGGGTGTGGTTTATCTGGTCAGCTCAGTCTTGGTGATGGGTATCGTGCCCGCTGCCGAACTGGCCCAGTCCAGTGCGCCATTCGCATTGGTGGCAGGGCAGATTTTCGGCCCTTGGGCCATTCCGATGATCGCGGCGGCAGCGGCGCTGAAGGCCACCGGTACCTTGGGCGGCTGGATGCTCGTCAGCGGCGAGTCGGGAGCGCGTGCAGCGCAGCGCGGCTACCTACCTGCAATCTTCGGCGTGCTGCGCCCGAATGGCTCCGCAGCATGGGGACTTCTTGCCGTTGCGCTGGGCATGAGCGTTATCGCCATCGTGACCATCAGCGAGACCGTGGCTTCGCAGTTCGGCGACATCATCGGCATGGTCGTGCTGTTGGTGGTCTTGGCCTACGCGGCAGCAGGGTTGAGCCTGTTGCTGGGCGCCAAAGGCGGAAAGAAGCCCACCAGCGGCGACCGAGTGTTGGGCGTTGGTGCGCTGGCCGCATGTCTGCTGCTGGTGGTTTCCTCGCCCTTCAAAATGGTGGTGGGCGCTGGGCTGATTGCCTTGCTGGCATGGATCGGCTTCCGCGTGTTTGCCAACCACAAGAAGATTTAAACGGGGTCAGCGTCGTCCGCATCGATCGGGGCGCTGAGATCACCCAAAAGGCGCTGCGTTGTTTCTGCATCCAGCGCCTCCACGGTCCTGAGGCGTTTCTCGATGGCGCGGCTGCGAACTCCGGCCTTCTCGAGCGTATTGCCCACGGTGCTGATCTGCTTCTGCACCGCATCCAACACCGAGCCGAACTTGCCAAACTCGGTACGCACCGCACCGAGCACCTGCCACACCTCGGAGCTGCGCTGCTCAATCGCCAGCGTGCGGAATCCCATGCGCAGTGAATTCAGCAGTGCCGAAAGCGTCGTGGGACCTGCAATCACCACCCGGTAGTCGCGCTGCATGGCTTCGAACAGCCCTGGGCGCCTGAGCACCTCGGCGTACAGGCCTTCTGTCGGCAGGAACAACACCGCGAAATCCGTGCTGTGCGGCGGCGCAACGTACTTCTCTGCGATCTTTTTGGCTTCCAAACGGATGCGCTGCTCCAAGGCATTGCCCGCAGCGGAAGCCGCATCCGCATCAGCGCGATCCTGCGCGTCCAGCAGGCGCTCGTAATCCTCGCGCGGAAACTTGGCATCGATGGGCAGCCACACCGGCGCGTCGCCGGTGCCGGGAAGCTTCACCGCAAACTCCACGCGCTCGGCAGAACCGGGGCGCGTCGCGACATTCGTGGCGTACTGGTCGATGGTGAGCAGCTCGTCCAACAAGGCAGCAAGCTGCGTTTCGCCCAGCACACCACGCGTCTTTACGTTGCCGAGCACGCGCTTCAAGTCGCCCACACCGGTGGCGAGTGTGCGCATTTCGCCCAAGCCCGCGTGCACCTGCTCCAAGCGCTCCGACACCAATTTGAAGCTCTCGCCTAGGCGAGTTTCCAGCGTGGCGTGGAGCTTCTCGTCCACGGTGGCGCGCATCTGCTCCAGCTTGGCTTCGTTGCCTTGCTGAAGCTCGCTCAGGCGCTGCTCCAGCGTTTGGCGCAACTCGGCCGAGCGCCGGTCGTTGGCTTCATTTGCCGCAGCCCAGCGCTGTTGTTGGTCCTGGGCGAAACGCGACAGGGCCTGTGCCGACTCTTCGCGCGAACGCGTGGCGTCTTGCGCCAAGTTCTGTCGAAGGGCCTCAAGGGCACGATCCAAGCGCTCGAGCGAGCTGCCAAGCCGCTGCTCAAAACCATCGAAACGGCGACCCATGCCTTCGACCAACTCGGTACGGCTCGCGCGCTGCTCGTCGCGCAATCCCAACTCCACGCGGTCCAAGGCCGTTGCCAGAGCATCGACACGACCAAGAATGTCGGCATCGCTCTGCGGGCTGCTTCGACGCCACAAAAGCACCAGCGCGACCAAAACGGCCACCAATACCAGCAACGCAAAGAACGAAAGTCCCTGGCCCAAGGCCGTCATTGACACATTCACGCCGCACCTCGAAAAAAGGGCCCCGATTGGGGCCCCTTATTCTCTCAGGAGTGCCGTCTCAGCGGCTGCGACTCCTGCGGCTCAGGCCTTCTTTGCCCATGCAGCGCACCAGCCCTTGGGGGCCACGCTGAAGCCGGCGAACAGAGTGCACGCCCCCGTTGCGGCAGTGAAGAATTGGCAATTGGTGCAGTTGCTGCCCGGCTTGAAGCTCGCGTGCGTGGTCTTGCTGGCGTCTTCGATATAGCCCAAGGCTTTTGCCTGCGGGTTATCCAAGGGCAGCTTAGGCAAGGCCTGCGCATGGGCATCAGAAACGACCAGTCGAGCCGCCAACGGGGCAGCCACGGCCAGCGCGGAAATCTGCAGGAAACGGCGTCGTGATGGGGTTTTCATGGGTGTGCTCTCAAGGAATGGCCGGCGCAGCATAGGCCTGCCGAAGCACGAGCGTTTTGATCATTCTCAAGCGCGGCGGAGAACCGTTCGCATTCCGGCATAGAGGATTCATCTACGGATGCATAAACTGCGCGGATGAACGCCCTCCCCTACGACGAACACCGCCTGGCTGAGGCCGCCGGCAGCCTGATCACCCATTGCCGTGAGCTGGCGCATTTGGGCCTGACGCCCGCGACGAGCAGCAATTTCTCGCAGCGTTTGGATGCAAAGCATTGCGCCATCACGGTATCGGGCCGCGACAAAGGCCGCTTGGTGCAAGACGACATCATGGTGGTCGATTTCGACGGCCTGCCCGTCGGCGTGCAGAAAAAGCCATCGGCGGAGACGCTCCTGCACACCCAGCTGTACCGTCGCTTCACAGACGTGGGCTGCGTGCTGCACACCCATTCGCAGACGCAAACGGTGGCATCGCGCTTGTTCGCAGCGCAAGGGCACATCACGTTCGAAGGCTACGAGCTGCAGAAGGCGTTTCGCGGCAACGACACTCACGAAGGCGCGGTGCGCGTTCCGGTTTTCGCCAACACGCAAGACATGCCCAGCTTGGCCGCTCAGGTGGAGGAGGAGCTCGACCGCGGCCCGCTATGGGGCTATCTGATTGAAGGGCACGGCCTGTACGCCTGGGGGCGTGATATGGCCGAGGCTCGACGCCACCTCGACGCCTTTGAGTTTCTCCTAGGCTGTGAATTGGAACTCCGGAGATTGACCCGATGAGCCGTATCCGCATCTTCAATAGCAACGATCCGTCGCAGGCGCTGGTTGAACAGGCCTCCTACGAAGGGATCGCCAAGGAACTGAAAGCCATCGGCGTGCGCTTTGAGCGCTGGCAAACCAATGCGAGCATCGCGCCCGGAGCCAGCCAAGACGAAGTGATCGCGGCGTATCGCAGCGACATCGATCGCCTGATGGCTGAAGACGGCTACCAGACGGTCGACGTGGTTAGCCTGAAGGCAGATCACCCGCAGAAGGAT
>JAIXVL010000096.1 GCA_027483045.1 Lysobacteraceae bacterium | reverse complement strand
GGTCACCCTCGGCGATGGCCTTCGAGACGGCCTCCGGCAGCGGGCCGGAGTTGCCGATGCAGGTGGTGCAGCCGTAGCCGACGACGTGGAAGCCGAGGGCTTCCAGGTCATCCATCACGCCACCCTTCTTCAGGTAGTCGGTGACGACGAGCGAGCCCGGGCCGAGCGAGGTCTTCACCCACGGCGCGACCTTCAGGCCCTTGGCCACGGCGTTGCGGGCCAGCAGGCCGGCGCCGAGCATCACTGCCGGGTTCGAGGTGTTGGTGCAGGAGGTGATGGCGGCGATGACGACCGCGCCGTCCTTCAGCTTGGTGACCGCGCCCTTGCCATCAATGAAGTCGGCTTCACCCGAGGCCTTGGCCGGGGTCTTGGCGGCACGCGCCTCGGCCATCGGCTTCAGCGACTCGCGGTAGACCTTCTGCATGTCGGAGAGCAGCACGCGGTCCTGCGGGCGCTTCGGGCCGGCGAGCGAGGGCAGCACCGTGCCCATGTCGAGGCCGAGCGTCGAGCTGTACTCGGCTTCCACCGACGGGTCGCGCCACAGGCCCTGGGCCTTGGCATAGGCCTCGACCAGCGCGATCTGCTCGGCCGAACGGCCCGAGAGGCGCAGGTAGTTCAGCGATTCGCCGTCGATCGGGAAGATGCCGCAGGTGGCGCCGTACTCCGGGGCCATGTTGGCGATGGTCGCGCGGTCGGCCAGCGGCAGCTGGTCGAGGCCGTCGCCGTAGAACTCGACGAACTTGCCGACCACGCCGTGCTTGCGAAGCATCTGGGTGACGGTGAGCACGAGGTCGGTAGCGGTGGCGCCTTCCGGCAGCTTGCCGGTGAGCTTGAAGCCCACGACCTGCGGGATGAGCATCGACGAGGACTGGCCCAGCATCGCGGCTTCGGCCTCGATGCCGCCGACGCCCCAGCCCAGCACGCCGATCCCGTTGATCATCGTGGTGTGCGAGTCAGTGCCGTAGACGGTGTCCGGGAACGCGTGCTCGACGCCGTCGATGGTGCGGGTCATGACCACGCGCGCCAGGTTCTCGAGGTTCACCTGGTGGACGATGCCGGTGTTCGGCGGCACGACCTTGAAGTTGTGGAAGGCCTTCTGGCCCCAACGCAGGAAGCTGTAGCGCTCCTTGTTGCGGGTGAATTCGAACACGCCGTTCTCGTCGGCGGCCGAGGGCTTGCCGAACACGTCGACCTGCACCGAGTGGTCGATGACCAGTTCCGACGGGATCAGCGGGTTGATGCGCTTCGGATCACCGCCCAGCTTCTTGACCGCATCGCGCATGGCGGCGAGGTCGACCACGCAGGGCACGCCGGTGAAGTCCTGCAGCACCACGCGCGCCGGCATGAAGGCGATCTCGGTGTCCGGCTCTTTCTTCGGCTCCCACTTCGCCACGGCTTCGATGTGCGCCGGGTTCACGGTGACGCCGTCCTCGCAGCGCAGCAGGTTCTCGAGGAGGATCTTCATCGAGTAGGGCAGGCTCTTGATGTCGAAGCGCTGGCCCAGCTTGGGCAGGCTGTAGAAGGCGTAGGACTTGCCGTTGACGGCAAGCGTGTCGCGGGTGGCGAAGGAGTCGCTCATGGATGGCTCCAGGCTAAGTGAGGCGGGTGTTGAAATGGGCCCCGGCGCTTCAGTGCTGCGGCGCTGGCGATGTGAAATTATGCCGCAATCCGCACCTTCTGCGGCGCGAATTGCGTGCTCAGGCTGCGATTTCAGTCGAGAGGCGAGAGCAGCTGGTGGGCGGCTTCGACCATGGCGCGGCGTCGGAAAAGGAAGTCGAGACGGCTGCCCCCGAGCTGGCGCCAAAGCACGGCAGCGCGCAAGCCGCAGAGCAGTAGGGCGCGCACTTCGGCCACGATTTGTGGCTGCCCGAGGTAGACCGGATTGCCCTGCACCAGCACGCGCTGCCCCAGCGGACTCACGGTTTCAGCATAGAGATCCGCCAAGCGATTGATTACCGTGGGGTGCTGTGGACCCAAGTGTTGCCGCTGGCGTTCGACATCGCGCAAGGTGCTCTGAACGCGCTCAATGGCTTGCGGATTGCGCACAAACTGACGCTCGAGCCCCAGCAGGGTGGCACCCATGCGGCCAACGGCAGGGTCGCGCATGCCGTGGCCAAGCAACGCCAGTAGCTCCCGCAGTCCGCGGTCCAAGCCGCGTGTGCCGCCATAAATGGCGTCCGCGTTCTCCGCGTCGAAACGGAAGAGGCTGTCGAACAGCACGGACTCCGGCTGTGTCTCCGTCTGGCCAAGGGTGGCCAGTTGTTGGGCAAGTTTCAGCGATTGCGCAAAGGCGGCGAGGGCGATGACACGTTCAATCATGTAGGGAATTCGTGGCGAAGAGGGTCGAGCGGGGCATTGGTTGCGGCGATCACAGCACCGCCCAAGCATTCCTCGCCACGGTAGAGGACGAGGGATTGTCCGGGTGTGACGGCGCGCTGGGGTTGGGAAAAAACAACGTCCAGACCACCATCGGATCTCAGGTGCACGGTGCACTCCTGTGCGGGCTGGCGATAACGCGTTTGCGCAAGGCAAACGAAACCATCCGGCGCCGCTTCGCCGGACACCCAGTGCATCGATTCGCTGCGCAGCCGCGTTGAGAGAAGCAGGGGGGTATCACCCTGATCCACGATCAACGCGTTTCGGACGGTGTCTTTTCCGACGACAAACCAGGGTGCTTGCGGTCGGCCGCGCACGCCGCCGATCTGAAGGCCTTCGCGTTGCCCGAGCGTGTAGAAGGCGATGCCACTGTGTTGGCCGACACGCACACCTTCCGGCGTCTCGATGGTGCCCGGCTTGATCGCGATGTAGCGGGCCAAGAACTCTCGAAAATCGCGCTCTCCGATAAAGCAGATGCCCGTGGAGTCTTTCTTTCGCGCAGTGGCCAAGCCAAGCCGTTCCGCAATCGCGCGAACCTCGGTTTTCGGTAGTTCTCCCACTGGAAACAGAGTGGATGCCAACTGCTCTTGCCCCAATTGATGCAAGAAGTAGCTTTGGTCTTTATTCATGTCCACGCCGCGCAAGAGCTGCCAGCGGCCATCGCGCTTTGCGGAGCGAGCGTAGTGCCCAGTGGCGATTTGTTCGGCGCCCAAGGCCTTGGCTTCGTCAAGGAAGGTCTTGAACTTCACTTCGCGGTTGCACAGCACGTCGGGGTTAGGAGTACGCCCAGCGCGGTATTCCGCGAGGAAGTGCTCGAAGACGCCCGACCAGTAGTCGGCGGCAAAGTTTCGAGAGATGAAGGGCAGGCCCAGTTGCCCGCAAACACGCAAGGCGTCCCGGCGGTCGTCTTCAGCGCGGCACTCGCCACTTCCGTCGTCGTCCCAGTTCTGCATGAACAGCCCGGCCAAAGACTCTCCGCGCTCCTTCAGCAGCCACGCGGCAACCGACGAGTCCACGCCGCCCGACATGCCCACAATGACCCGTGCACTCGCGCTCATCGGAGTGCGGCCACCGACTCCAATGGCAAGCGGCGACCGGACAGCGCGTCTTCAACAACCCGCCAGACCAGCGGGCTGCGATGTTCGGAGGCGCGAGCCTTCAGTTCGCTGGGGGTCAGCCAAAGGGCTTGGATGATGCCGGTGTCCAAGGGACGCTCCGGATCATGGCTGAGGGCCTCCCCCGTGAACGCGAGGCGCAGGTAGCTTCTATCCGTCTCCGGGGCCTTCCACTGGTAGGCGCCCAGAAAGCCTGTGAGCGAAACCACCCAGCCGGTTTCTTCCAGGGTTTCCCGGCGCGCCGCCTCTGCAATGGTTTCATCGGGCTCCAAATGGCCTGCAGGCTGATTGAGGACGCGCCGGCCCGAGACTTCTTCTTCCACCATCAGCAAGCGCCCATCGCGCACGACGATCGTTGCCACCGTGACATCGGGCTGCCAAAAGCGCCCTTCGCGATAACTCACGCTGTTCTCCGCGGGCACTCGGCCCTTCACACCAAGGGCACAGTGTGCCGACGGCTGCCAATCGCGTCCACGCTGAGGGGGCCTTGTCGTGAGCTCATGTGCGCCTCATATACTGCAGCCATGAGTCAACAAGAACGTCCTGAGCAGGAACACGAACGCGGCGTCGCCCTTGAAACGGCCAAGCCGGAATTAGAGCGGCCCGCGTTGTACCGCGTGGTGCTGCTAAACGACGACTACACGCCCATGGATTTCGTGGTCGAGGTGCTGCAGGTTTTCTTCGGCATGAATCGCGAGAAAGCCACGCAGGTCATGCTTCACGTGCATACCCGGGGAAAGGGCGTGTGCGGGGTGTATACCCGCGAGGTGGCCGAAACCAAGGTGTCACAAGTGAACGATTTCTCGCGCACTCACCAGCACCCGCTGATGTGCACGATGGAAAAAGCCTGAGTCGCCCCCATTTCCGGGTTATTGCCCTGGAGGCTCCATGTTTAGCAAAGATCTCGAATTCACCATCGGCCAGTGCTACAAGCAGGCTCGCGAGGCGCGTCATGAGTTCATGACCGTCGAACATCTGCTGTTGGCCCTGCTCGACAACGCGTCGGCGGTTCAGGTGTTGAAGGCCTGCGGCTCGGACAATGGCAAGCTGGCGCAAGACCTGCGCGGTGTCATTGCCGAAACGGTGCCGATCCTTCCCGAGGACGATACCCGCGACACCCAACCCACGCTGGGCTTCCAGCGCGTCTTGCAGCGCGCGGTTTATCACGTACAGAGCAGCGGACGTAAGGAAGTCACTGGCGCCAATGTGCTGGTCGCCATCTTCGGCGAGAAAGACTCCCACGCGGTCTATCACCTGCAGCAGCAGGACGTGACGCGCTTGGATGTCGTGAACTACATCTCGCATGGTGTGGGCAAGACCGGCGAGCTGCCGGAGGCGAAGTCGAACGATGCGCCGAAGCAAGAAGGCGAAACGGGCGAAGACGGTCAGCCGAAGCAGAATCCGCTGGAGGAATTTGCCAGCAACCTCAACCAGCTGGCGCGCGAAGGCAAGATCGATCCGCTGATCGGTCGCGAGGCTGAGATTGAGCGCACGATTCAAGTGCTGTGCCGTCGCCGCAAGAACAACCCGCTTTACGTCGGTGAGGCTGGCGTCGGCAAGACCGCGCTCGCCGAAGGTTTGGCTTGGCGCATCATCAATGGCGATGTCCCGGATGTGTTGAAGACCGCGACGGTGTACTCGCTTGATCTTGGCGCATTGGTGGCGGGCACCAAGTACCGCGGCAACTTTGAAAAGCGCCTGAAGGCGGTGATCAACCAGTTGAAGAAAGAGCCGAATGCGGTGCTCTTCATCGATGAG
>JAIXVL010000127.1 GCA_027483045.1 Lysobacteraceae bacterium | reverse complement strand
ATTGCTGGGCTGGCGCGAGTGGTTGGCGCTTCCCGACCTCGGCATCCGTGCCATCCGCGCCAAGGTCGATACCGGTGCGCGAAGCTCGGCATTGCACGTGGAAGCCCTCGAGACCGAATTTCGCGACGGCGTGGAGTGGGTGCGCTTCCAGATCGCTGCGGATTGCGTGGCTGACCGGGGCTGGGCCGAAGCGCCCGTGCTGGATCGTCGCTTCGTCACCGACTCGGGTGGGCATCGCACCGAGCGGGTGTTCATTCGCACCACACTCGTTCTCGGTGGGCAGTCATGGCCCTTCGAAATGAACCTGTCGCATCGACGCAACATGCTGTTCCCCATGCTGCTGGGGCGCACCGCGATGGCGGGGCGTTTCTTGGTTGATCCGCAGCGCTCCTTTGTCCTCGGTGAGCCCAGTGCCTTACAAACTCGCGATCCTCTCCCGTAACCCCGCGCTGTACTCCACGCATCGCCTCATCGAAGCGGCGCGCCAGCGTGATTGCACCGTGCGTGTGCTCGATCCGCTGCGTTGTGCGCTCAAGGTCGCGCCGGGCGCATTCGAGGTGCGCTACAAAGGCAAAGTCTTGCCGCGTATGGACGCTGTGATTCCGCGGATCGGCCATTCGGTCACCTTCCATGGCACGGCGGTGCTGCGGCAATTTGAGCTGATGGGTGTGGCCACGCCCAGCAATGCCGATGCCATCCTGCGTGCGCGCGACAAATTGAAGTGCCACCAGATTCTTGCTGCGGAAGGCATCGATTTGCCGATCACCGCGTTTGGCGACAGCCCCGATGACACTTCGTCGCTGATGAACATGGTGGGGCCCGCGCCGCATGTGGTGAAGCTCAACGAAGGCACGCAAGGCAGCGGTGTGGTCTTGGCGCGCGACGAATCTGCATCGCGCAGCGTCATCGAGGCCTTCCGTGGTCTGTACGCCAACTTCTTGGTGCAGGAGTTCATCGGCGAAGCCAAGGGCGCCGATCTGCGCTGCTTCGTGGTGGGTGATCGGGTGGTCGCGGCCATGCAGCGGCACGCGGCGCCGGGGGATTTCCGGGCCAACCTGCATCGGGGTGGCAAGGCGGCGCTGGTGCAGCTCTCTCCCGCCGAAACCGAGGTGGCTGTGAGGGCCGCCAAGCTGTTGGGTTTGGGCGTGGCCGGCGTCGATCTCCTGCGAAGTCGCCGCGGACCGCTGCTATTGGAGGTGAACTCCTCGCCAGGCTTGGAGGGCATCGAAGGCGCATCCGGCGTCGATATTGCCGGCTTGATCCTGGATCACGTGCTGTCGCTTCCCGGCGTTCGAAAGCCTTCACGCCGAGGAAAGACAGGGGTTAACCAATCCGTTCGCCGGGATTAACACGCACTTAATGCCTTCGGGCCTAGGCTAGCCGAGACCGTCACTCCCGTCAGCGCCCTCGGGCGCGGCAGACGGACTACGGCAATCGGGGCAGTAGCTTGTTTGGCCCGTACCGGCGCATTCTTTGCGTCGGTCGGGCCTTTCTTTTTATGTGCCCCGCCGTTTGATGGGCATGCGACCCCACTGCTCAGTTCACCAAGGAAGCCCCCTCTGATGCGCGTTCTGGTCATCGAAGATAACCGCGATATCGCTTCCAATCTTGGCGATTACCTTGAAGATCGCGGCCATACGGTGGATTTCGCCGCAGATGGTGTCACTGGTCTGCACTTGGCGGTGGTGAACGATTTCGACGCTTTGGTGCTTGATCTCAATCTGCCTGGCATGGACGGCCTTGAACTGTGCCGCCGCCTTCGCCAAGACGCGCGAAAGCAAACCCCAGTGCTCATGCTGACGGCGCGCGATTCGCTCGATCACAAGCTCACCGGCTTCGATGCGGGCGCCGACGATTACTTGGTCAAGCCCTTCGCGCTGCAAGAAGTTGAAGCGCGTTTGCAGGTGCTGGCGCGTCGCGGCAAGGCCGCGCAGCCTCGCGTTCTGCATGTGGCGGATCTCGAGTTCAACCTCGACACCTTGGAAGTTCGTCGTCAGGGCAAACTGCTGCAACTTAACCCGACGGCGCTGAAGATTCTGCAAGGCTTGATGGAAGCCTCGCCGGCCGTGGTGCCGCGCCAACATCTGGAAACGCGGGTGTGGGGCGAAGAGTTGCCCGACTCCGATTCCTTGCGCGTGCATATCCACGGTTTGCGCGCGGCGATCGACAAGCCTTTCGAGAAGGCCCTGATCCAAACCCGCCACGGCATCGGCTATCGCATTGCCGACCCCGACGCCGTTTCCGGCTGACCCACGCCGCATGCGTTATCGGCGCCGGCTACGCAGCCGTTTGATTGTGAGTTTCGTGCTGTTGGGCTTCGCGCTCACCGGCACGTTTGCTGTGGCCACGTTGTACTTGCGTGACCGGCTTGAGAATCAGCTGATCGTCGACTTCCTGATGAAGGAAGCCACGGCCTTCGCGCAGTTCAAACAGCAGAATCCTTCCGAAGATGCGCAGTACCAGCTCTCGGACGAGAAGGTGTTGTTGTTCGCTTACCGCGAAGGCAGCCCGATGATTCCGCCGGAGTGGAAGGGCTTGCCGGATGGCGTGCATAGCTTTGAGGACCGCGACGGCAACGGACAACGCGTGGCGTACAAACTGGCCGTCAGTCGCTCAGCCGATGTGATCGGCTTTCTGCGTTACAGCTATCGCCAGGAAGCCCTCGGCCAGCGCCAGTTGGCCTACTCCCTGATTGGCGCCGTGTTGGTGTTTTCACTGCTGTCACTCGTGCTCGGCGCGTGGTCCTCCCGCCGGGTGATGAAGCCCGTCACCGAACTCGCGCGACGCATTGGCGATCTGCGCGTGGGCGGCGAGCCGAAGAAGCTCGCCGGGCGTTTTGCCGATGACGAAGTCGGTCAGCTCGCGGCAGCGTTTGATGATTACGCCGAGCGCTTGAACGCCTCGATTCGGCGCGACCGCGAGTTCAACGCCGATGTGAGCCACGAACTGCGCACGCCGCTGGCCGTGGTGCGTGGCGCAGCGGAGTTGCTGCTCACCAAGCCGGACCTCGACGAGAAAACAAGAATTCGCTTGAAGCGCATTGAGCGCGCGGCGCA
The DNA here is from genome assembly GCA_027483045.1 of Lysobacteraceae bacterium. Lineage (GTDB taxonomy): Bacteria > Pseudomonadota > Gammaproteobacteria > Xanthomonadales > Xanthomonadaceae > Silanimonas. The sequence goes on along the minus strand of JAIXVL010000127.1, from coordinate 4,808 downwards.
GCAGTGCACCGACCTGACCGTGGCGTTGTTGATGCTGAGCCGCAACGAGCGCGGCAAGGGCCACGCCGATGTGCGCAAATTGGCCGAGCAATTGGCGGAAGCCAATCGCGCGCAGTTGGTGGGTAAGCCCATCGAAGTGAAAGTGGAAGGCTGCGAAGACGTTTACGTCGATGCGCCCGAGGCAGTGCTGTCGGTGGCCTTGGGCAACTTGATCGGCAATGCCTGCAAGTACACGCAGCAAGGCGAAGTACGCATCGTGGTATCGCCGCAGCAGGTGCAGGTCTTCGATACCGGCGTGGGCCTGAGTGCCGAAGATGCGGCGCGTTTGTTCGAGCGCGGCTATCGCGGGTCAGGCGCAGGAACCACGGGTGGCGGCGGCATTGGCCTGTCGATTGTGAGCCGCTTGTGCGAGCTTTACCTGTGGGACGTCAGCGTGGCGCCCAGAACAGAGGGCGGCGCAGTGGCCACCCTCGGTTTTGGTGCATCGGCCAGCTGAGTCACCACAAGCCAAGCCGTGATTCGGCTTGGCATTGCGTGCGGCGCATTACACCGGGTCGAGCCAGCCGTACTTGTCGGGCGTGCGGCCATCGAACAAGCCGAAGAACAGATCCTGCAATTGGCGCGTGATGGGGCCGGGCTTGCCCGCGCCCACTTGGCGACCGTCCACGCTGCGAATCGGCGTGACTTCGGCGGCCGTACCGCACATGAAGAGCTCATCGCACAGGTACAGATATTCGCGCGGCAAATCGCGCTCGACGACCTTGAGGCCGGCATCGCGCGCCAAGGTGATCAGCGTGTTGCGCGTGATGCCGTTCAAGAGTGCGGCCGAAATCGGGGTGGTGTGCAGCTCACCATCCATCACGAGGAACAGGTTTTCGCCTGCACCTTCGCTGAGCAAGCCGGTGGAGGCGAGTGCAATGCCTTCGCCAAAGCCCAGGCGGCGTGCCTCGCGCGCGACCAATTGGCCGGAAAGATAGTTGCCGCCAGCCTTTGCACCTGCGGGAATGGTGTTCGGCGCAAAACGCTGCCACGACGACACGCAGGCATCGATGCCGGCTTCGAGCACGTCGTCGCCCAGGTAGCGGCCCATGTCCCACGCGGCCACGGCCACATCGGTGGGGCAGTCAGCGGAAAGACCAAAGCCGCCCAAGCCGCGGAACGCGATGGGGCGCAGATAGCCCTTTGCCAGCTTGTTAGCTTTGATGATGTCGCGGCAAGCGGTGTTGAGCTCTTCCACGCTGTAGGGCATCGGCATTTCGTAAATCTTGGCCGAGGCATGCAAGCGGCGATTGTGGTCGTTGAGGCGGAAGATGGCCGGGCCGTTCGGCGTGGCGTAGCAGCGAATGCCTTCGAACACCGAAGAGCCGTAGTGCAGCGCATGCGCCATCACGTGAACCGTGGCCTCAGCCCAAGGCTTGATTTGGCCGTTCTGCCAGATGTACGGCGGGTACTGCATGCTCATCGCGGTGGTCTCGTAGAAGAAAGGTGAAGTGTAAGGCGGGCCGCGCCTGCGCGCTGCTTGCCTAGTCGCGCAGCCACAGGCAGCCGGCGGCGCGAACGATGCGGAATTCCGCCATGCCGCCATTGCTTTGCGCGTCGGAGCCGAGCTCGATGCGAAGCGTATCGGGCGGCGCTTGTGCGGCCTCGGCGGCAAGTTCCGGGTCTTGGCTGCGTTCGGCGCTGTGCGCCACGGTGACCGCCACCACGCGCGATTGGGTCAGGGCTTCGAGTCTCGGCATCACCGCGTTGGCGCCTGCGTTACTGCTGCCGCGCCAGTCGTACAGGGCCGCCAATTGATTGCCATCACCGCTTGCCAGTGCGGCCTCGACTTGCTCCAGCAGTGTTTTGGCAGTGCGCGCACAGAAGCGAGCCAAGGGCAGTTCGTCGGCCAAGGTGCTGGTGGCCGTTTTGGGTGCCACAGGCGCTGGACGCGCATCCACGGTGTCGCAGGGGCGATCGGTGAAGATGGTCGATCCATCGGCCCCGATGCAGCGATTCATGCCGGGGAGTGGGGCCGCTGGAGTGGCCCACAAGAAGGTCGGAACGCTGGCCACGGCCGCCAAAAGCAGGCCCGTCGCAATGCGCATGGTTTGTGCGATCCGCATGCGACGACGCTAGCGCAGACGCTCCAGCACAGCCAGTGTCGGCTTGGCCAAATTCAGGGTGTAGAAGTGCAATTCCGGAGCGCCGCCTTCTTGCAGGCGGCGGCACAGCGCCGCCACGGCGTCTGCCGCATAGGCGCGCAGGCTCTCGGCATCATCGCCAAACGCTTGCAGGCGCTTGCCCAGCCAGCGCGGAATCTCGGCACCGCAGCCTTCGGAGAATCGGCGCAGTTGCGTGTAGTTCGAGATCGGCATGATGCCGGGGATGATGGGCTGGCTGACGCCTGCGGCGCGCGCTTCTTCAACGAAACGGAAGTACGCATCGGCGTTGTAGAAGTACTGCGTAATGGCGCTGTCCGCGCCGGCCTTCATCTTTGACACGAAGTGGCGCAGATCGGCCACGGCGTCATCGGCTTGCGGATGCACTTCAGGGTAAGCGCCCACTTCCACATGGAAGGCATTGCCGAATTCTTCGCGGATAAGACGCACCAAATCTTCGGCATAGCGAAGCTCACCGAGTGCGCCCATGCCCGAGGGCAGATCGCCGCGCAGCGCCACAATGCGACGGCAGCCCATGGCTTGATAGCGCTCGAGCAGCGAGCGAATTTCATCGCGCGTGCCGCCCACGCAACTGAGGTGCGGTGCGGCATCGAGTTGGTGGTGATCGCGCAAGCGCGCCACGGTTTCCGGTGTGTAGCTCAGGGTCGAGCCACCGGCACCGAACGTGACCGAAACGAAGCGCGGCGAGAAGACCTTGAGCTTCTCGACCGTGCGATCGAGCTGCAGGCGCTGTTCGTCGGTTTTTGGCGGGAAGAATTCGAAAGAGACGGCCATGCGGGCGAAGGGCGATGCGGAGTCGAACGCGAGTGTATCGCTTTGTCGCGATGAAAGGATGTCCTTTGCCGAAGGTGCGATGCGGCGCGAGTCCCTCAGCACCGGCCATAATCTGCGGATGAATCCCCCCCGCATGACCACCATCACCGCTTTGCGGCGCGCAGCCACGCTGGTTTCTCTGCGCCAACGCGTGGCCGATTTGCGCGAGCGCTCCTTGCTGGGCGGCTTGTTCTATGTGTTTTCGTGGGGGCTGATTGTGGCCTTCAGCGACGGGTTCGAGATTTATCCTCGAACGACGGTATCAGCAGGCCTCTTGCTATTGGCCTTAGCGGCTTTGCGTTTCTTGCCCGAGTCGACGCTTCCTAACGAGCAGGCCGCCGCGCGCGCCCAGAACAGGATCTGGACCGTCTTGATCTGCACCGCAGCCTTGTGGGGCGCTCTGATGGTTTGGGCTTGGCTGGATCCGGCCTTTGCAGAAGCGCGCGCACTGATATTGCTGGGCGTCGTGTCTCTGGCCACGGCTTTTGCGCAGATTTTTGCGGTGGGGCGCAAGTTGGCGTTTTTGGGCACGGCGCTGATGGTGCTGCCTATGCTGGGCGCCTTGGTTTACAGCGTTGAAAACATCGGCCTTCTGTTGATGATGGCCGTGAACAGTCTGTACTTGGTGGGTGTGATCTTTCGCAGCAATGCCGAGTACGAGTCGCGGCTGGCCTTGGAAGTGGAGTTGCGCACCGAACGCGATCGCTACGTGCGATTGAGCCGTCTTGATGCGCTCAGCGGCCTGGCCAATCGCGGGCACTTTCAAACCGTATTCGATGCAGCGACGGCAGCGCACGAGAGTGGGGCAGTGCTGTTGGTGCTCGACGTGGATCGCTTCAAGCTAGTGAATGACCGTTACGGTCACTCGGCAGGCGACCGCGTGATTATTGGCGTGGGCGAGGCCCTGCGTGAGTGTCTGCAAGGGCTCGACGGCCTTCCCGCACGTTTGGGTGGCGAGGAGTTCGGCGCAGTGATTCGTGGTGTTGATGCGTCACGCGGCTTGGCCGTTGCCGAAGACCTGCGCCGGCGCGTGAATGCCATGAACTTCACTTTGGCCGATGGCAGCGAGTTTCGAGTCACCGCCAGTATTGGCGTGGGCGCGTTCGACCCGCAGCGTCATCGCGACAGCGACGCGCTGTATCGCGAAGTGGATGCCGCGCTGTATCGCGCCAAAGAAGGCGGACGCAATCGCGTGGTATCGATCAACTAGCTGCGCAAAAAACAACGGCGCCCGAAGGCGCCGTTGGTTCGTGCATCAGGCGGCGAGCCGACGGCCCGCCAACCATTAGTAGCGGTAGTGCTCGGGCTTGTAGGGGCCGTCCACATCCACACCGAGGTATGCGGCCTGCTCGGGGGTGAGGGTGGTGAGCTTCACGCCAATCTTCTCGAGGTGAAGGCGCGCCACTTCTTCGTCCAACTTCTTCGGAAGGATGTAGACCTTCTTCTCGTAGCTGTCCTTGTTGGCCCACAAGTCGATCTGCGCCAGCGTCTGGTTCGAGAACGAGTTCGACATGACGAAGCTCGGATGGCCCGTGGCGCAACCCAAGTTCACCAAGCGGCCTTCAGCCAGCATGTAGATCGCGTTGCCCTTCTTGAACGTGTACTTGTCGACCTGCGGCTTGATGTTCAGGCGCACGGCGTCCGACGCATTCAGTTTGTCGACTTGGATTTCGTTGTCGAAGTGGCCGATGTTGCAGACGATGGCCTGGTCCTTCATCTGCTGCATGTGTTCCAGCGTGATCACGTCCTTGTTGCCGGTCGTGGTCACGTAGATGTCGGCGCGGCCCAAGGTGGACTCGAGCGTGTTCACTTCGAAGCCTTCCATCGCGGCCT
>JAIXVL010000124.1 GCA_027483045.1 Lysobacteraceae bacterium | reverse complement strand
CGATCAGGCCGACGATCATCGCGAAGGCATAGTGGTAGAGGTATCCGGACTGCACATGGCGTGAGACAGCCGCAAAGCGGTCAATGACCCACGCAGAACCGTTGACGAATACGCCGTCGATCAAACCGCGGTCACCGTACCTCCAAGCCAAGCGACCGAGACGCACGCCGCCTGCGGAGAAGCCGTCGATCCAAAGACGATCCATCCCGTACTTGTCTTCCAAGATGCGCACCAAGGGCGACAGCGCAGCGCGCACCTTGCTGCTCAAACCCGGGCGATACAGGTACAGGAACGCGGCAAGTGCGAAGCCACCAAATGCGAGCCAGAAAGGAGGCGCCATAAAGCCATGCGTCGCGAAACCGACCGCACCGTGCTCGAAGTGTTTGCAGCCCACTTTGGTCAGCGGATCCGTCACCGCACCCTTCTCAACCGCCTCGCAACTCAGGGGTTCGGCGGGTGCCGGCACAAAGCTCACGCGCTCCGGCAGCAGGCCGTTGGCGTCTGGTGCGCTCTGATCGTATTGATAGATCGCACCTTCAAAGAACGGCGTGACAGCGTGCTGGCCACTCATGTCCTTACCGAAGAGCATGGGCCCCACAGTAAGGAAGCCGATCAGCACTGAGGGAATCGCCAAAAGCACCAAGGGAACCGTGACGACCCAGGGCGACTCGTGCGGCTCGACAGGGCCGTGGTGACCGTGATCATCGTGAGCAGCATCGTGCCCATGATCATCGTGGTGCGCGTCTTCGACGTTGCGGAAACGCTCTTCACCATGGAAGGTCATGAAGAACAGGCGGAAGCTGTAGAAGCTCGTCACGAACACGCCGGCCAGCACCGAGAACAGGGCGTAACTCGTGACCCAGTTGCCGCTAGCGGCTGCCGCCTTCACTGCTTCGATGATCGCGTCCTTCGAGTAGAAGCCCGAGAAGAACGGAAATCCGATCAAGGCCAACGTGCCGATCAGCGAAGTCCAGTAGGTAATCGGCATGTACTTGCGCAGGCCGCCCATCTTTCGCATGTCCTGCTCGTGGTGCATGCCTATGATCACGCTACCGGCGGCCAAGAACAGCAGAGCCTTAAAGAAGGCGTGCGTCATCAGGTGGAACACTGCGGCGCCGTAAGCCGAGACACCCAGTGCCACGGTCATGTAACCCAACTGCGACAGGGTCGAGTACGCCACAACGCGCTTGATGTCGTTCTGCACCATGCCAATCAGGCCGGTGAACAAGGCCGTGGTGGCACCGATGAATAGGATGAAATCGAGCGCCGTCGGGCTCAACTCGAACACCGGCGACATGCGGCTCACCATGAAGATGCCAGCGGTCACCATGGTCGCAGCATGGATAAGCGCCGAAATCGGCGTGGGGCCTTCCATCGAATCCGGCAACCACACATGCAAGGGCACTTGCGCTGACTTGCCCATGGCGCCAATGAACAGGCAGATGCCGATAAAGGTCATGGCATCCACTTGCCACGCGGAGACTTCAAGCCCAAGCAGGCTGAAATCGTTCCAAAGGGTGAGCGTCTTGCCCACGCCGGACGTCACTTGCGCAAACACGGTCGCGTAATCGAGCGAACCGTAGAAGTACAAAACTGCTGCGATGCCGAGAAGGAATCCGAAGTCGCCTACGCGATTGACCAGAAACGCCTTCATGTTGGCGAAGACCGCCGTCGGGCGCTTGTACCAGAAGCCAATGAGCAGATAGGAGACCAGACCAACCGCTTCCCAGCCGAAGAACAACTGGAGGAAGTTGTTGCTCATCACCAGCATCAACATCGAGAACGTGAACAGCGAGATGTAGCTGAAGAAACGCTGGTAGCCCTCGTCTTCGGCCATGTAGCCGATGGTGTAGACGTGAACGAGCAAGGAAACGAAGGTAACCACCACCATCATCATTGCGGTGAGGCGGTCGACCATGAAGCCAACGTGCGCGGAGTACCCACCGACATCAAAGAAGGTGTACAGGTTCTCGTTATACGCATCCGCCCTGCCCGTCCACAGCTGCCAGAGCACATAGCAGGAGAGCGCGCAGCTCAAGGCAACGCCTATGATCGTGGCCGTGTGCGCGCCAGAACGTCCGATCTGGCGACCGAACAAACCGGCGAGGATGCTGCCCACCAAGGGCGCTAGGGCGATGACCAACAGCAGGTTGGTCGACAAGCTGTGTTCCATGTCAGCCCTTCATCGAATCGAGTTCGGCCACGTTGATCGTGCCCCGGTTGCGGAACAGCGTGACCAGAATGGCCAAGCCGATGGCCGCTTCTGCTGCCGCCACGGTGAGGATAAAGAACACGAAAATCTGCCCGTGCACGTCGCCAAGAAACCTGGAGAACGCGACGAAATTGATGTTCACCGCGAGTAGCATCAACTCGATGCACATCAGCAAGACAATGACGTTCTTGCGGTTGATGATGATGCCGGCCACGCTCAAGGCGAAAAGCACCGCGCCCAGGGTAAGGAAGTGCGCCAAGGTGATCATGCGTCGCCCTCCTCACGGCGAACTTCCGCCGCCATCTTGACCAATCGAACGCGATCCTCGCGACGCACAGCAGACTGCTTCGCCGCGTCCTGATGCCGGGTACCAACCCGCCGGCGAAGCGTGAGCATCACCGCGGCCAAGATAGCGACCGTGAGCAACACCGCAGCCACTTCAAACGGAAAAATGTAGCCCGAGAACAGCGTGCGCCCGATCCATTCCAGATTGCTGAAACCAGCCACCGCAGCGGGGTCGGCAACAGCAAACGCCACATCGCGCTTGCCTGTCGTCACACCCATCAACACCAACATCTGCACAAACATTAGGCCAGCCACAGAGCCAGCCACCGGCAGATAGCGAGCAAAGCCTTCCCTCAAGGGCACGGTGTTGATGTCG
>JAIXVL010000276.1 GCA_027483045.1 Lysobacteraceae bacterium | reverse complement strand
CGGTGCACGCTTCAGTGGCCGTTTTCCGGCGGCGGGTTAGTCCAGCGTCGGAGGCGGACCGGAAAAGCGTTCGAGGTGCTCGGCAACGGCCGGCATGGCTTCGCGCAGCACATGCGCTGCGGTGAAGTGGTACTCGCTCACCACCGCAAAAAACTCCTCGGGGCAATCGGCGGCGTAGGGGTCGATGGCCGTCTCGGCATCCGGGTCGTCCTCCAGCACCGCGCAGAGTCCTTCGAAGGCCGCGCCGAAATCGTGCGCCCATTCTCGCTGCCACTCGCGCGGCAGAGGCGGCGTTCCATCCATCAGGCCGTCCAGCGCATCCAGCTTGTGCGCCATCTCGTGGATCACCAGTTGAAATCCGGGTTCTGGGCTGCGGATCTCCGCCTCCAGGTCTTCCCAGCTCAGGACCATCGGGCCGAACTGCCAGCTTTCGCCCTCGCGGTCCTCGAAGCCGATGTCGACGACCTCTAGTTCATCCATGTCGTGGGGTGCGCCGTGCCGGCCTTCTTCCACGCGAAAGGCGCCGGGGTACACGATGATCTCGGACCAACCGCGCCAACCCTCGCACCCGAAACGCAGCAAGGGCAAGCAAGCATGTGCCGCGAGGGCAACGCGCTCCGACGTGCCAAGCACCAAGTCGTGCACAGGGCTGAGGGTTTTTTGTCGAAGAAACTCGGCGCTCAGTGAGCGCAATTGCTGACGGCGTTCGGGGTCAAGGCCGGCGACCAAGGGCGCTTCGGCGCAAAGCGCTTCCCAGTGGGAGTCATCAATCTGCGAAGGCGTGCTTTGCCATCTTCGCCACCAACGCAAGGCCACGAAGCGCGAATGACTCGCTTAGCGGAACATGCCGGGAAGCAGGCTATGCCAGCGCTGGCCCTGCACGCGGGGATTTACCGTGGCATTGGGGCTGCGCACCGGAGCATTCTGCGCGGCTGCGGGCGGTGCTGCTTCCGCATCGGCGTCGGTAACTGCAGTTTGCGTGGCTGGCTTAACGGTCTTGCACACGGCAGTGGAGCGTGCGGGAGGTGCTGACACGGAGGCATCGGCCCCTGCGCAAATCGAGGGCGCACCAAACAGCGACAACACCAGGCAAGCAAGACGAAGCATAAGAATCCCCTGAGGAATCGATGGCGACTCCCCGTATAGATGCCAGGGGGGCCGAAACCGTCGCGGAATGATACCCCTGTCTAGGCGGACGCGCTTGGCGGTGTGAAATCCGCCTTCATTGCTGCTTCGCAGCATGCCGACCGGGCGAATTTTGCCCAGACTCGGCCCATGAGCCCAATTGCCTCGACCTTTCCAGCGGGTCGCGTGGATGCCGCTGGTCGCATCCGTGCTGCCGCACTTCGACATGCGCTGATTGCCGGCGCCCACCGCGTCATCTCGCGCCGTGATCTGCTGAACAAGATCAACGTGTTTCCGGTGCCCGATGGCGACACCGGCAACAATCTCGCGCTCACTTTGGGCACGGTGCTGAGTGGTGCTTTGCAACGCAGAGCGGCAGGTGTGGGGGCCTTGCTGCAACGCGTGAGCGATCATGCCATTGACGGCGCGCGCGGGAATTCGGGTGCGATCTTGGCGCAGTTTTTCAGCGGCCTTTCCGAAGCTGTCGGTGCGCGTGCCTCCATCAATCGGCGCGATCTGGCTGAAGCGGCGCGTTCGGCCTCACGTTCCGCGCGCGGTGCGATGTCGGAGCCTCGCGAGGGCACGATGATCAGCGTCATCGCGGCGTTTGCCGAAGCGTTGGCCGTCGCCGCCGAAAGTGGTGAGCGCCATGATCTGCGCCACTGGTTCGAGTCGGCGCTGGCACAGGCCCGCGCGGCACTTCAGCGCACGCCGGACCAACTGCCCGTGCTGCGCAAAGCAGGCGTGGTCGATGCCGGTGGTCAAGGCTTCGTCGACATGCTGGAAGGCATCAGCGATTTCCTCGCGAAGCGCACGCTGCCCGTCAGCGTTGCGCAAGATGATGCCGACAGTGATTTGGAAGCTGCGGTGGCACATGCCGAGCTGGCCGATGTTGATCCTGAGCATCGCTGGTGCACCGAGTGCCTCCTGGTGGGCGAAGGTTTGGATCGACCCGGAGTGCAGGCCTCTCTGGCGCGCTTGGGCGCAAACTGCGTGGTTGTTGCTGGCGGTGCGCACCGCATGAAGGTGCATGCGCATGTGGCCAAGCCCTCTGCCATGTTCGATGTGCTGGGCCGCTTTGGACGCGTGGAAGCGACGAAAGCCGATGACATGTTGGCCCAAGCGCGCAGTGCCAGTGTGCCGGGCGGTGTGGTGGTGGTGACGGACAGCTCGGCCGATCTTCCTGCGGGAATTGCCGATTCTTTGAACCTGCACGTCATTCCGTTGCGTGTGAGTTTTGGCGAGCAGGATTACCTCGACGGCGTGGGCATTAGCTCCAGCGAGTTCTATGCGCGTCTTCGCGAAGACCTCGTGCTGCCGCGCACCAGCCAGCCGCCGGTGGGTGATTTCCGCAGGCAGTTCGAGTTCTTGCTTTCCCATCATGCGGACGTGGTTTACGTGGGCTTGTCGCGCGCTGTGTCCGGCACCTTGCAGGCGGCTGAATCCGCGGCACAACGCGGGCATCCCGAGCGCACGCATGTGTTCGATACGGCCAATGCCGCGGGCGGCCAAGCATTGCTGGCGATTGCCGCGGCAGAACGTGCAGCGCGCGGCGCCACGGCGGCCGAGGTTTGCGCGCTGCTGAGTGAACTCAAGCCCAAGACCCTGACCTTTGCGTTGGCACGTGATGTTCGCCATGCCGTGCGCGGTGGCCGGATTCCACGCTGGGTCGGTACGGTGGCGTCGATTATCAAGGCCACGCCTATTGCGCGGGTCAAGGCGGATGGTCGCCTTCATCCTTGCAGTGCACTCTTCGGTTCGCAGCGCGCGCCTGAGCGCTTTGCGGCCTATGTGGTGGGCCAGCTGCCGAAGAACACGCGATGGCGCTTGATTGTGGGGCACTGCGATGCGCTTGCCGATGGCAATGCCTTGTTGAACGTTTTGCGTGAGCGCCTTGATCTCGCCGAGAGTTGGCTGGTCGAGACCGGCCCCGCCGTCGGTGCGCACGCGGGTCCGGGTTCGTTGGTGGTGTGCGTGCAGCCCGAGGTTTCGAAATGAGCGCCGAACTGGCTCTAACCCTCGCCGCCGTGGTGGGCGCTTACCTGCTGGGGTCGGTCTCAGGAAGCCTGCTTCTGGGCCGTTTTCGCGGCATCGACATTCGCACGCAGGGCAGTGGCAACGCGGGTGGCACCAATGCGTTCCGTACCCAAGGCTGGCGATTCGCACTGGGCACCGTGCTCGTGGATATTGGCAAAGGCGTCATCGCGGTTTTGCTGATGCGTGTCGCCGGTGGCGAAGGTGCCTGGATTTTCGCGGCGGTTCTTGCTGCGGTGATCGGGCATGTCTGGCCGGTGTTTCATGGCTTTCGCGGCGGCAAAGGTGCAGCCACGGTGGTCGGCGGTTTGGCCATGTTGTGGCCACTCGCGGTGCTGCCTCTGTTTTTGGTGTGGTTGTTGGTCCTGCTCAGCACCGGCTACGTGGGTCTATCCACGGTGCTAGCGGGTTTGGCACTGCCCGTGTTGGCGTGGCTCAGCGGCATGAGCGGTCCGTGGTTGGTTTTTGCAGCCGTCGTGGCGGCATTGCTGACCTATACACACCGCAGCAATCTGCAACGTCTGCGTGCGGGCACCGAACATCGCTTCGAGCGCGCTCGTGTTTTTGCTCGTCTTTTCTCGCGTCGCAGTGGCGCCAACGATGCTTGAGCACTTGCTGCGTCTGCACGATGCAGCTCGGCAAGAGTTGGCGGTTTTCCAGTTCGCTGAAGAAGTGGATTCGACCCAAGATTGGGCACAGCGCCATCCAGCGCCTGCGCGAGGTGCGGCGGTCTACGTCGCCAACGCGCAACACGCCGGTCGCGGTCGACGCGGTCGCGCGTGGATCTCGCCCGCGGGTGCGGCGCTGTACGTGACGGTGGTGCGGCGATTTGCCCGTCCGCCCGCTCAGCTGGGCCCCTTGAGCCTGGCCGTGGGCGTGGCCTTGGCCCGTGGCCTGCAAGAAATCGGGCTACGCAGCGTGGGCGTGAAATGGCCCAACGACCTCTGGGTGTGCGGCAAGAAACTCGGCGGCATTCTGGTCGAACTGCGGCCGCGCGACGGCGGCGTGGTGGCCGTCATTGGGTTTGGCATCAATCGCGCTATGCCCGATGACGCGCAGATTGACCAAGCGTGGACGGATCTCGTGCGCGAAGGCGTTTTCTGTGACGCCGAAACCCTGCTTTCTGCTGTGCTCGATGACTTATTGCCGGCCTTGGCGGTGTTCGATCTCGAAGGATTTGCACCGTTCGAAGCCGACTGGCAACGCTTCGACCTCTTGCTTGGGCACACTGTGCGCATTGTTCTGGACGGTGCCGAGCAGATGGGCGAAGTGATGGGAGTGTCGAGCGATGGCGGGCTGCGGGTTCGCCATGCGCAGGGCGAACGCATTCACCATTCCGGCGAGGTGAGTGTTCGTGTGGCTGCTTGATCTCGGCAACTCGCGGCTCAAGTGGAGTGTCGCGGAGCGCGACGCCTTGGGCACGGTGCACGCCTTGGCGCACGCCGGTATTGCGGGCGGTGATGAAGCCCTTTCCGCTTTCGAAGAAGCGCTGGTCTGTCTGTTTGAGGACTGCGCCGCCGGCACCGATCAGCGCAGTGGCCTGCTGGCCAGCGTGGCTCCTGATGCGGTGCGCGAGCGCGTGGAATCCGCTGCAGCGCGCGTGGGCGTGCACTTGCGGCGCGTGCACACAGCAGCCGAATGTGCAGGTGTTCGCGTGGCGTACCCAGAGCCTGCACGACTCGGCGTGGATCGTTTCTTGGCCTTGCTCGCGGCGCATGCGCGCGGCGGCGACTGGATGTTGGTGTCGCTGGGGAGTGCGCTCACCATCGACCTGCTCGATGCACACGGCCACCACCACGGCGGGCTCATCGGCATCATGCCTGCGCATGCGGAGTCCGCTCTGAAACAGCGATTCCCAGCCCTAGATCGCGGCACTGGCCAAGGCGCAGCCCCATGGGCCATGGATACGCCGGATGCCGTCGCAGCGGGTGTTCGGCGGCAAAGCTTAGGCCTAGTGATGGCGGCGTTCGCGGATGCGGAGGAACGCCTTGGACGACGGCCCGGCGTCATGATCGGCGGTGGGGATGCCGCCGCCGCGGTGGCCGATTTACAGCGCCGCTTGCCAGTGACGCCGCAGCGTGCGGATGCCTTGGTGCTGGATGGTTTGTTGGTGTGGGCGCGGGCAAGAATCTAAGCGCTGGTAGACTGCGCGCATGCTTTCTCGTGGCGCTTTGATCATTCTGCTTTGCCTGAATCTGGCGGCAGCCCTGTGGTGGGGCCTGCATGCGCCGGCCCGTGCGCTTGCCTTGCCGCCGGGCATGGCGGGCGTGCCTAGCCTGACCCTGTTGGCCGAAGCCGAGGCCGATGCCTTGCCTGCATCCGCTGAGTTGGCGATCGCACCTTCGCGAATGGAGGCCACGCCGGTCTGCCTTTCGGTGGGGCCCTTCGATACGCCCTCGGCGCTGCGCCGCGCGGTCGATGCCCTCGGTACCAGCGTGGGCAAGTTGCAGTACCGCGAAGCGCAAGTGCAGAGCACGCGCGGCTGGCGTGTCTTCGTGCCGGCCAGCAACAGCCGCGCGGAGGCCTTGGCTCAAGCCCGTGCCTTGGCCGGGCAGGGCATTCGTGACTATTACGTGGTGACTGCCGGCCCCGGCGAGAACACGGTGTCGCTCGGGCTGTTCCGTGAGCAGAAGAATGCCGAGGCGCGCTTGGCGGAAGTGATCGCGCTGAACATTCCGGCCGTCATGGAAGCCGCGAGCGAGGACCGGCCGCAGTGGTGGCTCGAAATTGCGGTGGCCACCGACTTCGATTGGCGCACGCCCTTGGGGCGCGGCAACTGGCAGGCCCGGCCGATTCCCTGTTTTTAGCGCTCGAGGCGGGCGTTTTCACACGCCGCCGCGCTACACTCTCGCCCCCAGTGCCGGCATAGCTCAGCAGGTAGAGCAACCGCCTTGTAAGCGGTAGGTCGTCCGTTCGATTCGGACTGTCGGCACCATTCCAACACCGTGCCGTGTGCGCCGTCCGGCTTCAACGACGACGCAGAACTGTTGGAGTCTGCATGAGCCGTTTTTCTACCGTGGCCCTGATTGGGGCGCCCACCGATATCGGCGCTGGCCATCGCGGCGCCTCAATGGGTCCCGAGGCCCTGCGCGTGGCCGGCATTGCCGAAGCGCTTCGCGAGCGCGGCGTGGAGGTTGTGGATCGCGGCAATCTCATCGGTCCGATGAACCCTTGGCTTCCACCCCTGAATGGCTACCGCCACCTGCCTCAGGTCGTGGAGTGGAATACGTTGGCGATGACCGCCGTGGAAGCCGAACTCGACGCCGGCAATCTGCCTGTGTTGCTGGGTGGCGACCATTGCCTAGGTTTAGGCAGCATCACTGCCGTGGCGCGCTGGTGCCGACGCAATGGCAAGAAGTTGCGGGTCATTTGGCTCGATGCCCACGCGGATTTCAACACCTCCGACGTCACGCCTTCCGGTAACGTGCACGGCATGCCGGTGGCTTGCTTGTGCGGTTTGGGCCCGAAAGAGCTCACGCATCTGGGCGGCAGTTCGCCCGCGATTTCTGCTGATGTCGTGCGTCAGATCGGTATTCGCTCGGTGGATGCCGGCGAGAAAAAACTGGTCAAGGAATACGGCCTCGACATCTACGACATGCGTTACATCGACGAAGTGGGCATCAAGCGCGCAATGGACGAAGCGCTGGCCGGCATCGATGCGGACACCCATGTGCACGTCAGCTTCGATATCGATTTCCTCGATCCGGGCATCGCGCCCGGTGTGGGCACCACCGTGCCCGGCGGCCCCAACTACCGTGAGGCGCAGTTGGTGATGGAGATGATTGCTGACACGGGTCGCATGGGCTCGCTTGATATCGTGGAGCTGAACCCTGCGTTCGACGACCACAACAAGACCGCGCAATTGGCCGTTGATCTGGTGGAAAGCCTGTTTGGTAAATCCACCCTGATGCGCGAGTAACCCAGTGCTTTTCGCTCACTCAGCTCGCGCTAGACTTTGCGTCACCCCACCCCTGTGTACTCGAGGTACCCCATGAGCAAGCACCGAGTTCTGGTTTTGGCCGCATTGGCCCTTCTTGCGCTGACCGCCTGCAACACCATTTCTGGCGTGGGCAAGGACGTGAAGAAGGCTGGCGAAGTGCTGACCCGCGAAGCTGAAGACGCAAAAAACTGAAGCCATCTGCAGCGTGATGTGCAGCAACGGCCGGGCTTTCCCGGCCGTTTTCTTTTGGGGGCTTATGGGGCATCAACGTGGCGGATCAGGCACAAAGCCATTCGGGAAGGGCCGCGGCTCGCGCGCCAGCCAAGGGCGATCCTGCCGAATGATGCCTCGGGCCAAGAGCCCGGCGCGATCGTCGTAGCGCAGCGTGATGACTTCTTGCGGGAGGCGGCTGGCCCGTTCGAAGTCGGTTCGGTTGGTCGGCGACCAACGGCGTTCGCCGTGCGCGGTGCCTAAGCCTTGGGCAACGGGCGAGGGCGATTGCATCTCGCTGCGGCTGCGCCGTTCCGACGGGTCGGCCCGCGTTGAATCCTGCAGCGCTTTCGATTCGGCCGCGGTCACGGGCGGGGCAGGCCAAGGCATCAAGGTGGGCTGCGGACGCTCACGAAAAACGGCTGCCCCCATCACGCCCACATCGTCAGGGCGACCGGTTTGCGCGGCATAGCTGTCGGGCAAATCGCTGAATCGAAACGCCGCCACATCGCTCATCGATTTGCGCCAGCCATCGATGGTGGCGTTGCCGTAGGGCTCCAGCACGTAGCCGGTCTGGCCGGCTGCAGCCGTTTCGCCGCTGATCACATTGATGCCATCAATGCTGAGCACCACCAGGAGGCGCTCTGCACTCAGATTGCTCAAGCGCAGGGCATAGGCCTGGCCCGGCTCGCCGGCCACCCATGCCGCGCGACGACTGCGGTGCTGGGGCAGGATTTGGCCGGTATCGGCGTCGACTACCTCCATGCGCAGCCAACGCGCGTCCTCCGGTGTCAGGGGGCGTTGCGCCGAGCAGGCCGTGGCGAACATCGCGGCGAGCAGCGCGATCGCTTGAAGAGCGTGGACGTGCGGGGTGCGGCGCATGGCGGTTCTCCGTTGGGGTGTGCGGGTGAAACGGGCCGCAACGCGCTGCGGGGTTAAACTCGCAGGCCATCTGTTGCCGCATCTTCTGGAATGAGCGCCAAAACCCGCATCCTCACCGGCATTACCACTTCGGGCACGCCGCATCTGGGCAACTACGCCGGTGCGATTCGCCCTGCCGTGGCCGCCAGCCTTCAGCCCGGCGTGGAAAGCTTCTATTTCTTGGCCGATTACCACGCACTGATCAAAGTGCAGGACCCGGTGCGCGTGCAGCGCTCCACGCTCGAGATCGCTGCCACCTGGCTGGCCTGTGGCTTGGATGCGGACAAGGTCTGGTTCTATCGGCAGTCGGATGTGCCGGAAATTCCCGAGCTCACATGGTTTCTCACTTGCGTGGCGGGCAAGGGCTTGTTGAATCGCGCGCACGCCTACAAGGCCGCCGTGGATGCCAATACCGCGGCAGGCGAAGACGCCGATAGCGGCGTGACTGCGGGCCTGTACATGTATCCGGTGTTGATGGCTGCCGACATTCTGGCCTTCAAGGCGCACAAAGTGCCGGTGGGTCGCGATCAGATCCAGCACATCGAAATGGCGCGTGATTTCGCTGCGCGTTTCAACCACACCTACGGCGAGCACCTCGTGCTGCCCGAAGCCGTGATTGAAGAGCAAGTCGCCACGCTTCCGGGCCTTGAT
>JAIXVL010000105.1 GCA_027483045.1 Lysobacteraceae bacterium | reverse complement strand
GGTGGCTCCTTGCGTGAGGGCTCGGCCATGATCAGCGGCGCTTCGTCCATCTCTCAATCCGGCATGTCGGCGGCGGTGCAGCGCCTGGATGCCGCAGCAAGCAACACCGCCAATCGCAGCACACCAGATTCGCAGCGCCTGCGCGTGGAGCAATCCGAAAGCGCCAATGGCGGGGTTCAGGCCCGCACGGTGCGCACGGAAGAACGCAACGACACCGAACAAGCCGCGATTCAAGATGCGATTGAGGCGCGTGTGGCTGAGCGCGACTTTCAGGCCAACGCCGCGGCGTTCCGAGCCCGCAACGACGCTGTCGGCAGCCTGTTCAACGAGAAAGCCTGATCAGGCTTCGTCGGACAGATCGGGCTGAGTCGATCGCTCGTTGGGCGCCACCAAGGGCAGAATGATTTCGAAGCAAGTGCCCACATCGCGCGTGCTTTGCACGCTAATGGTGCCGCCCAACAATTGCGTCACCAAGTTGTAAACGATGTTGAGCCCAAGACCGGTTCCACCACGACCCATGCGCGTTGTGAAGAACGGATCGAAGACGCGACGGCAGGTGTCGTCGTCCATGCCGCAGCCATCGTCGGAGAATCGCAGGAGGACTTCGCCACCCTGCTCCGACACCTCAGCATCGATCCGCAGCAGTCCTACAAGCTCTTCCGGAAATGCATGCATCCCCGCGTTGTTGACGATGTTGGTCATGATCTGGCCGATGGCGCCCGGGTAACTGTCGAGCACAATGCCCTTCGGAATGGCGAGTTCCACCCGCCATGCCGCATGCCGAAGACTTGGCGAAAGCATGTCGAGCGCTTCACGAGCAACAAGCGCCAGATCGAAAGAGCGTCGCTGGCTGCTCGAGCGATCGACCGCGACCTGCTTGAAGCTGGACACCAGTTCGTGCGCGCGACCAATGCTTCGCACGATCAAGCCGCTGGCCTCGACTAGCATCCCCAAGAATTGATCGAGATCGCTGCGCTTTAGTCGACCTTCATCGACTGCACTTCGCAGAGCAAGGCACTGCTCTTGCAACGCGGAACTCACCACCAGTGCATTGCCCATGGGCGTATTCAACTCATGCGCCACGCCCGCCACCAATTGACCAAGTGACGCCATTTTCTCAGCCTCCACCAACTGGCGCTGCGCAGTGCGCAGCTCCAAGAGGGCCGACTCAGCTGCATCGCGAGTGCTCAGCAACTCATTCGTACGTTCTTCGACCAAGGCTTGCAGTCGCTTCTCCTGTCGTTCGCCGCGGCGGCCTCGCCAATGCACCGCGCCCAGCATCAAGGACAGAAACGCCAATATCGCGAGCAAGGCAAACCAAGGGGTTTGCCAAAACGCCGCCTCCACACGGATGGGTAGCGCAAGTTCGTGCGGGCTCCAGTCACCCACACGATTACTGCCCTGAACGTGTAGCACGTAGTCACCCGGCCACAAATTGCCGTAAGCCGCGACCCGCTGGTTCACGCTGGCGGTGACCCAATCTTCGTCCTGGCCATCCAAGCGATAGCGATAGTGCAGGGCTTCAGGATCAGAGAAATCCAACGCTGCGAACTCCACCGAGAGACGGCGCGCACCTGCAGGCAAGACCAAACCCTTGGCGCCCGCCATGACGGCACGCCCGTCGATATCGACTGCGGTCATCACCACGCGAGGCTCAAAGGGCCAGTGCTCGAAGCGCTCCGGCTCGATGAACGTTAGGCCGGAGGTACTCCCCAGCAACACGCGTCCGTCCTGCATCAGCGTTCCCGCAGGCCACACTGGATTGCCCGCAACGAAGCCCTCGGGAAGACCAAGGCTTTCCCAGCGCGCCGCTTTAGGATCGAAGCGAATGCGTCCCGTCCAAAGAACGCCATCGCGGTCCTCGATGAGTTGCACACCTAGACCTTGCGGCACCTCATTTGCGCTCAACACCGTTTCGAAAACCCAAGCCCCAGACGTCAAGGAGCCTCGATGCAAACCGCCCTGCGCCAACAGCCAAAGCTCACCTGACTTCGCCACCAAGACATCCAGCACTCCCCTCGGGCGCTTTACGCCTTCGGTCAATGCCTCGGCATCGCTGAAATTGATCGCACGCAGAGACGACGAGCCGGGCTCTTTTCGCAGCAATCCACTCGGAGTACCCACCCAAAGCCCACCCGAGGCGTCTTCAGCAATGGCCCAAATGGGTTGATCGACCCTTGCATCTGGGCCGTTCTCCAGCGGCGCACTGAGACGACCTTGGGCATCGAGATAACGAAGGCCAACTTCAAGCCCAACCCACACCCCGCCCTCGCGCGATGCGACCAAGCGCCTAACGCGGCGCTCGGGCCAATCCGAGGACAGCGCTTCGATCCGCTGACTGCTCTGGCGCCACCGCAAAACACCCGCCTGCTGCGTGCCAATCCAGACATCGCCTTCAGCCCCATGCGCAAGGGCGCGAACCGTGCCGTCGATCAGCCCCGAAGCCTGATCGAAAGAGCGCACAACACGCTGACTAGCGATATCCAATACATCAATGCCGAACCCAGCTGAGCCGATCCAGAGCTGGCCTTTCGGCATGGAGAGCGTGCTCATGACCGTCGGGTGCCGCAGCGTTCCAGGCACAGACGGTTGTTGCTGAAGCACCTGAACAGCCGGACTGCCGGCGGCCAAGCGTTGCAGGCCTGCGCCCCAAGTCGGCACCCACAAAAGACCCGAGTGATCACGCACCAGCCCAGGCACGCGGTCCATGGCCAAACTGCCGATTTTCGCGGCGGAGTGATTGAATCGGCGCAAGAGTCGGCCGCTGGACAACTCTCGAACTTCGACGCCGCCTCCGAAGGTGGCCAGCCAAAGCTCGCCAGGAACACGCTCCATGAATCCAGCGACCCAAGGGTGGCTTACGCCCTCTGGATCGGGGGCGAGAGGCAGGCGAACCACCTCTCCCGACGCGGGCTGCAGCACCGCAGCACCATGCGCCTGGGTGCCCACCCACACGCGACCATCGCCAGAGGCGTACAGCGAATAGACGTATTGGTCTGCGAAGGCAGGAACCGATTCAATCTGGTCCGAGCCCGAACGTTTGCGCATCAGTCCGGTGCGACCGCCGATCCACAAATCGCCCTGCGGGTCGACGAGAAGCGTTCGCAAGCTGGCACCGGGCAAAAAGGAACGCACCTTCGTTCCGTCTGCTGATATCTGGTCCAGTCCATCCTGCGCATGCGCAATCCAAACCGAACCATCGCGATCTTCTGCCATGGCCAGGGCGTCGCTTTGCGCGAGGCGATCGGCGTCTTCAGCGCTTGAGGCCGGCCTAGAGAATTGCCCGGTTTCGGCATCCAGAACAAACAGCCCGGCCCCTTGCAGTGCGACCCAAAGTTGGCCGTCCTGAGCGGGCATGAGCGCTCGAACGTAGACATCGGGTGCGCCGGCGATGGGGATGCGCGAAAACCGGTACCCGTCGTAACGAATCAAGCCATCGGTCGAGCCCAGCCACAGAAATCCAACGCGATCCTGAGCCAGTGCAGTGACGATGCCATTGGGAATGTCCCGGCCGTCGCCCACCGTCTCGAACGATGGTGCAGCAACCAACGGGGAGGAAAGCCAAGGCGCCATGGCTTGCGCCCTCAGGCCCGGCCCTAGCCCCGGAGCCTGAGCACCCGACGCTGGTAGGGCGTAAGTGAGCAGAACCGCGACGACCAGGGCGGCCAGCCGCATCACGGAAGACTTAGTGTTGAACGCGCCCAATCGGACACGACGCTCCCCCATGAGCTCAGCCCCCCCGCCTAACTCACCTCATCATCGCAGAGCTTTCGCCCTTGGATTGCAACAAACGGTCAAGCGTCTGAAAAAAGAAACCCCAGCGACAAGGCCGGGGTTTCTCTTTCAGGCGCTAAAGCTTTGGCTTCAGGCAAACGGATTGCGCAGCACGATGTTGGCATCACGGTCGGGGCCCGTGCTCACGATCGCGAGCGGGCAACCGGCCAGTTCTTCAAGCGCGCGCAGATAGGCACGAGCCGCAGGCGGCAGCTTGTCCCATTCGGTTACGCCTGCCGTGCTCTCACTCCAGCCGGGGAACTCAAGGTACACGGGCGTGCATTCTTCCCAGCCCGCTGCATCAAGCGGCGCGTACTCGGTGCGCTTGCCACGGTATTCGTATGCGATGCAGATCTTCAGCTTTTCCATGCCATCCAAGATATCGAGCTTGGTGATGCACAGGCCGCTGATGCCATTGATGGCCACCGCACGCTTCAAAGCCACAATGTCCATCCAACCGCACCGGCGGGGACGACCCGTCGTGGCACCAAACTCCTGGCCACGCTTGCGAATGTCTTCGCCCACTTCGTCGTCGAGTTCGGTCGGGAACGGGCCGCCACCGACGCGCGTGGCATAGGCCTTGGCGATGCCGAGAACGTAATCGATGGCATCTGCACCCACGCCAGTGCCCGCCAAAGCGCCGCCCACGGTGGTGTTCGACGAGGTGACGTACGGATAGGTGCCGTGATCGATGTCGAGCAAGGAGCCCTGCGCGCCCTCGAACAGGACGCGCTTACC
>JAIXVL010000052.1 GCA_027483045.1 Lysobacteraceae bacterium | reverse complement strand
CATGGCGCCGCCAACCTTTTCCAGAGCGGCAACGACTGAGGCGAGCCCCCGGTCCACGGCTTCGCAAGCCTTGATCGCGGCTTGCAGATCGCCGGTATGGCCCACCATGTCGGGGTTGGCGATGTTGCAGACGATGAGATCGGTGCGCTGGGCCGCAATGGCTTCGACCAAGCGATCGGTGAGTTCTGGGCAGCTCATCTCGGGCTGCAAATCGTAGGTGGCTACTTTGGGCGAAGGCACCAACACGCGCGTTTCACCAGCCAACTCGTTCTCGCGGCCGCCCGAGAAGAAGAAGGTGACGTGCGCGTACTTCTCGGTCTCCGCGATGCGCAGTTGCGTCAGGCCAGCAGCAGCAATCACTTCGCCCAAGGTGTCGTGCAGTTCCTCTGCCGCGTAGGCCACATGCGCGGGCAAGTCGGCGGAGTACTCGGCCAAACCGGTGAAGCGCGACAAAGCAATGCTGCGAGGGCGCGCAAACCCACTGAAGTCGGGCACCGTGAATGCCGCCGTGATCTGGCGCGCGCGATCAGCACGGAAGTTGAAGAACAACACCGCATCACCATCGAGCATCGGCTGCGCGCCGTCGATGACCGTAGGCTTCACGAACTCATCGTTCTCGCCGCGGGCGTAGGCAGCTTCGAGAGCTTGCAGACCATCAGCCGCATGAAACTCAGCGTGCACGTCGGTCATGGCGCGATACGCAGCTTCCACGCGCTCCCAGCGTTGATCACGATCCATGGCGAAGTAGCGGCCCGACACCGTGGCCAGATGCGCATTGCCCGCTTTGGCGCACACCTCGGCCAGCGCGCGCAGCGACGCCTCGGCCGAACGCGGCGGCATGTCGCGGCCGTCCAAGAACGCATGGACCGCCACCCGCGCCACGCCTTCGCGACGCGCCATCTCGATGAGCGCAAACGCGTGCGCCTCGTGGCTGTGCACGCCGCCGGGCGACAGCAGGCCCATCAGGTGCAGCGTGCCGCCCGAAGCACGCGCCGCAGCGCATACCGCCTTCAACTCCGGATTGGTGAAGAGGCTGCCGTCTTCGATGGCCGCGTCCACGCGGGTCAGGTCCTGGTACACGATGCGGCCGGCACCAATGTTCATGTGCCCCACTTCGGAATTGCCCATTTGCCCATCAGGCAGTCCCACAAAGCGGCCTTCGGTGTGCACCAAGGTGTGCGGGCACTCGGCCAGCAGACGCCGCCAATGCGGCACTTTGGCCAAGGCAATGGCGTTATCGGCGGTCTCTTCGCGATGGCCCCAGCCGTCGAGAATCAGCAACAGGACAGGTTTCGGACGCCGCACCATGACTTTCGCACCAGTGACCAAAGGGACGTGGCGATTCTAGCCGACAGGGGCATCATGGCCCGGCATTCCCTGCTGGAGACCGTCATGCGTCCTGCCTCGATCCGTCTTGCGCCCTTGGCTTTGGCCTGCGCCCTGCTCTTCTCGTCCCCGCTGGTGTTGGCCGACAACCCACCGAGTGAATCGAAGGTGCTGGGCAGCATCACCGCTGAATCAGGCAAGACCTACGGCAGTTTGGATTCGGTGAACGGCGGCATCAGCGTGCAGTCCAATGCGCGCGTCGCGACCGCCGAGACCGTGAACGGCGGCATCAGCATTGCCGATGGCGCCAAAGTCGAAAAAGCCGAAACCGTGAATGGCGGCATCAGCATTGGCAACAACGTCGCCTTGGGTAGCGCCGAAACGGTGAACGGCGGCATCCGCATGGGCGAAGCCGGCACGGTCAGTGGCAGCATCGAAACGGTGAACGGCGGCATCCGCATTGCCGCTGGAACCACCGTGGCAGGCGGCGCAGAAACGGTGAATGGCGACATCGCGCTCGACGGCGCCAAGGTCAAAGGCACGCTGCGCACCGTGAACGGTGATCTCACCCTTTCCAAGGGCGCTGAAGCGGGTGCCATCCACGTCGACGAGCCGCATCGCGGCTGGTGGAACTGGGGCACCGAAACCCCGCCGCGCGTGGTGATCGGCGCCGGCTGCACGGTGCACGGCACGCTGGTGTTCGAGCGCGAGGTCAAGCTGTACGTCCACGAGAGCGCCAAAATCGGCGCAGTCACCGGAGCCACGGTGGTTCGCTTCTCTGGTGAATCGGCACCGGAGTAAGTCGCTTTCGGTTGCAACGCCCTGCATTGCAGACTTCGGCCTAGAATCGGGAACACTTCCACGCTGGAGCGTTCCCGTGATGCGATCCCTTCTGGTGGCCGGCATGGCCATCCTCAGCGCGGCGGCGGCAAGCGCTGCGCCAGTGCCTGTTGCCCCCGCCGCCACAACGCCCCCCCACAGTTTTGGGCCGGAGATTTCGGTCGAAGACTTTCGCGTTCATGTCGAGACCTTGGCCAGCGATGAATTCGCCGGCCGCTCGCCCGGTGGCGTGGGCGAAACCAAAACCGTCGCGTACCTCATTGCACAGTTGAAGCGCTTGGGCTTGAAGCCGGGCAACGGCGAGTCCTACACCCAGGACGTGCCGATGACGGAAACCAAGGCCGATGAGAAAACCAGCAGTTTCACCATCACCACAGCAACGCAAACCCTGAGCCCGAAGATTGGCCCGGAAGTGGTGATCGGCACGCGCACCGGCCAAGCCGAGGTCAAGATCGACGCCAGCGAGATGGTGTTCGTGGGCTATGGCGTGGTCGCGCCCGAAGTGGGCTGGAACGACTACGCCGGCATGGATGTGAAGGGCAAGACCGTGGTCATGCTCATCAACGACCCCGGCTTCCACACCGGCGATGCCACGCTGTTTGGTGGCAAGCGTATGACCTACTACGGGCGTTGGACCTACAAGTTTGAAGAAGCGGCGCGCCAAGGTGCTGCTGCAGCCATCATCATTCACGACGACGCGGGTGCGGCCTACCCGTGGGAAGTGGTACAGAACAGTTGGGGTGGCCCGCAATTCGATCTGCCGCCCAGCGAAGACCCCGATCCGCGCTTGCCGGCACAGGGCTGGATGAACGCCGCCACGGCAAACACCGTGTTCACTGATGCCGGCCTCGACTTCAATGCGCTGCGCACGCAAGCCAGCACCGCAGGCTTCAAGGCGGTTCCGCTCAAGGCCCGTTTCAATCTGGATTTGAAGAGCAGCTCGCGCACAGCGAGCTCGCAAAACGTTGTTGCGGTGCTGCCTGGCACCACACGACCCGATGAGGCAGTGGTCTACACCGCGCACTGGGATCACTTGGGGCGCAATTTCTCCGGCGTGGGCGACCGCGTGTACAACGGCGCCATCGACAACGCGACAGGTGTTGCGGGTGTGCTTGAGATTGCCGAGGAATTCGCGGTGCTCAGCCCGAAGCCCGAGCGCAGCATCATCTTCCTGTTTGTCACTCTTGAAGAGTCGGGCCTGCTGGGTTCGAAGTACTACGCCGCGCACCCTCTGGTACCGCTCGACAAGACCGTGGCCGTCATCAATCTCGATGCGATGAATGTGGTGGGTCCCACCAAGGAACTCGTGGTCATCGGCTTGGGCAACTCCAATTTGGATGACATCGCCAAACGCTTTGCTGAGCAACAAAAGCGCGTGCTGATGGAAGAAAGCGAGCCGCAGAATGGCTACTTCTTCCGCTCAGACCACTTCATGTTTGCGCGAGCCGGCGTGCCTGCGCTGTATGCCAAGGGCGGCATCGACCACATTGAAAAGGGCCGCGAATACGGGCTGTCTGTGCAAGCCGAGTATCTGGCCAATCGCTATCACAAGGTGGGCGACAACTTTGAACCGACTTGGGATTTGCGCGGCGTGATGCAGGATTTGGAAGTGCTGTTCGACGTGGGGCGCGAGCTGGGCGCGAACCAGGAATGGCCGAACTATGTGCAGGGCAATGCCTTCCGCAAAACGGAACAGCGCGGGCAGTAATGCACCGAACGGCCTGATTCACAGGCCTCCGTAACGAAGAACGGGCGGCATGAGCCGCCCGTTTCTTTTTCAGCCACCTCGTCCGGCGGGCCTGCCGCCGGCGCGTAACTCAGTCGGCCTTGCGGACGTGGGTGTCGAGGAACTTCAGATAAGACTCCTGCGCAGTGATGCGGTTCTCACGACGCAGGAAGCCGTGGCCTTCATCGGGGAACAGCACGTACTCCACGGGCACGTTGTTGGCGCGCGCCGCGGCCACGAGTTCGTCTGATTCCACCTGCAGCACACGCGGGTCGTTCGCACCTTGCACCACCAGCATCGGACGCACGATGTTCTTCGCATGGAACAGCGGCGAGATGCGGCGATGGCGCTCGGCGTCCGTGGCCGGATCGCCCATTTCGTCGAAGAGCGCCTGTCGCTGCGCGCCCCACCACGCCGGGATGGATTCGAGCGTGCGCACCCAGTTGGTGACGCCGAAGATGTTGATGCCGGCTTCGAAGGCTTCCGGATGGAAGGTGAGCGCCGCCGCCGTGATGTAGCCGCCGTAGGAGCCGCCCATCACCGCCACTTCGTCGTCGGCCACCCAGTCCTGCGCGCGCAGCCAGTCACCACCGGCGACGATGTCGCGCAGGTCGGCTTCGCCGTGCTTGCGGTCGTCCATGTGGAAGAAGGTTTTGCCGTAGCCCGAGGAGCCGCGGTTATTGGCGCCGAGCACGGCGTAACCGTGGTTGACGAGGTGCTGCACCATCGCGCTGTAGCCGCGACGCGTCTGCCCGCCGGGGCCACCGTGCACCAGCACGACCGCCGGCACCGGGTTCGCGGCCGAGGCGCCCTTCGGGCGGTAAAGCACCGACGGAATCTCAACACCCCCTTCGGCCTTGTATCGGACGATCGTCGCTTCGACGAGGTGCGATTCGTCGATGGCCGGGTTCAATGCCGTGGTGAGCCTGCGCACCTTGCGGTCGGCGAGATCGGCAACGAAAACATCGGACGGCGACGTGT
>JAIXVL010000108.1 GCA_027483045.1 Lysobacteraceae bacterium | reverse complement strand
GTGGCCTATGCCATCGCTGGCACCATTCGCTTCGACATCGAGAAAGACGCACTCGGCTACCGCGCCGACGGCAGCGCGATCACGCTCAAAGATCTGTGGCCGAGCGATGCCGAGATCGATGCCATCGTGAAGTCGAGCGTGAAGCCCGAGCAGTTCCGAAAAGTCTACGAGCCGATGTTCAACGTGGTGGTCGAGCACGGCGAGGCCGTGAAGCCGCTCTACGACTGGCGCGCGCAAAGCACCTACATTCGCCGCCCGCCGTATTGGGAAGGCGCCTTGGCTGGCGCGCGCACGCTCACCGGCATGCGGCCTCTGGCGCTGCTCGGCGACAACATCACCACGGATCACTTGTCGCCTTCGAACGCCATCATGCTCAACAGCGCGGCGGGCGAGTACCTTGCAAAAATGGGCTTGCCCGAAGAAGACTTCAACTCGTACGCCACGCATCGCGGCGATCACCTGACCACACAGCGCGCGACGTTTGCGAACCCGACCCTTACCAATGAAATGGCCGTGGTCGATGGCAAGGTGAAGCGTGGTTCCTTGGCGCGCGTCGAGCCCGAAGGGCAGGTGATGCGCATGTGGGAAGCCATCGAAACCTACATGCAGCGCAAGCAGCCGCTCATCATCGTTGCGGGTGCTGACTACGGCCAAGGCAGTTCGCGCGATTGGGCGGCGAAGGGCGTGCGCTTGGCAGGTGTGGAAGCCATCGCGGCCGAAGGCTTCGAGCGCATCCATCGCACCAACTTGATCGGCATGGGCGTGCTGCCCTTGGAGTTCCTGCCGGGCACCACGCGCCTGACCTTGGGCTTGGATGGCACAGAGACCTACGACGTCATCGGCCAGCGCACGCCGCGCGCCACGCTCACCTTGGTGGTGAACCGCCGCAATGGCGAGCGCTTGGAAGTGCCGGTGCGTTGCCGCTTGGACACTGCGGAGGAAGTCTCGATCTACGAAGCGGGCGGCGTGTTGCAGCGCTTCGCACAAGACTTCCTCGAAGCGACCAAGGTGGCTTGAGATGACACACGGCCCGCAAGCTCGCATCCCCGCCACCTACATGCGCGGTGGCACCTCGAAAGGCGTGTTCTTTCGCCTGCAGGACTTGCCCGAAGCAGCGCAGATGCCGGGTGCTGCGCGTGATGCGCTGCTGATGCGCGTCATCGGTTCGCCCGATCCTTATGGCAAACACACCGACGGCATGGGCGGCGCCACCAGCAGCACCAGCAAATGCGTGATCATTTCCAAGAGCGCGCAGCCTGGCCACGACGTCGACTATCTGTACGGCCAGGTGGCCATCAGCGAGTCCTTCGTGGATTGGAGTGGCAACTGCGGCAATCTCTCCACCGCCGTGGGCCCGTTCGCGATTGCGAATGGCTTCATCGATGCAGAGCGACTGCCGCGTGATGGTGTGTTCGCCGTGCGCGTTTGGCAGGCGAATATCGGCAAGACCATCGTGGTGCATGTGCCGATGGCGAATGGCGAAGTGCAGGAGCTCGGCGATTTCGAACTCGATGGCGTGACCTTTCCCGCTGCCGAAATCGTTCTGGAGTTCATCGACCCCGCCGACGAAGGCGAAGGCGAGGGCGGTGGTGCCATGTTCCCCACGGGCAATCTGGTGGACGAACTCGGAGTGCCGGGCATCGGCACCTTGAAGGCCACCATGATCAACGCGGGCATCCCCACGATCTTCGTGAATGCGGCCGACATTGGTTACACCGGCAGCGAGTTGCAGGACGCGATCAACAGCGATGCGAAAGCGCTCGCGATGTTCGAGACGCTGCGCGCCCATGGCGCGGTGCGTATGGGCTTGATCAAGGACGTGAGCGAAGCGGCGAAGCGCCAACACACACCGAAAATCGCGTTCGTCGCTCCTGCGGCCGATTACGTGTCTTCAAGCGGCAAGCGCATTGCGGCCAAGGAGATCGACCTACAGGTTCGCGCGCTTTCGATGGGCAAGCTTCACCACGCCATGATGGGCACGGCGGCCGTGGCCATTGGCACTGCGGCGGCCATCCCGGGCACCTTGGTCAGTGATGCAGCCGGGGGTGTTGCACGAGCTGCAGTGCGGTTTGGTCACCCGAGCGGCACTTTGCGCGTCGGTGCCGAGGCGGCTGAGGTCGATGGCCAGTGGGTCGTTCGCAAGGCGGTCATGAGCCGCAGCGCGCGCGTGCTCATGGAAGGGCGCGTTCGCGTTCCCTAAAGAATGCTCGCCCGAGTTGAGTGCGCTTGCTTCGCTGTGGCATGGTGGCTGCATTGAATTTGGAGACCGTTCCGTGATCGATTCGGACGGATACCGCCCTAATGTCGGCATCATCTTGATGCGCGATGACGGTCGCCTGTTTTGGGCCCGTCGCGTGCACCGGGATGGTTGGCAGTTTCCGCAGGGCGGAATGAACACTGACGAGACCCCTCTCGAGGCCATGTACCGGGAACTCCGCGAGGAAACCGGCCTAGACCCCGAGCACGTCGAAATCCTGCATTCCACGCCGGGCTGGCTGCGGTATCGCTTGCCCTCGCGCTGCGTGCGCAGCGGTGAGCGGCCGCGTTGCATCGGCCAAAAGCAGGTGTGGTTCCTGCTCCGAATGCTGGCCGACGACACTCTGGTGCGCTTCGACTTGTGTGAGAAGCCCGAGTTCGACCGTTTCCGCTGGGTCGATTACTGGTATCCGCTGGAGCACGTGGTGCACTTCAAGCGCGAGGTCTACGCCAAGGCGCTGCGCCACGTGGTGAGCGCGGCGCGCGGCGTCGCGGGCCACGGGGCCATCCCTGAGCCCGCCCCGCTGCCTGCACCGGAGAGTCGGGAGCCGCGCCGGGCCTGAGGGCCAATGGGACCTGGAGCACGTGATTTTGGCGGCTGAACGGCCGGTCGGGCGGCACTTGACGCCCGCCTTATTGCGATATGTAATGCGAACAGTTCGCATTACTGAGCGCATCCCCATGTACGTCTGCGTGTGCAACGGAGTGACCGACCGCGACATCCAACGCGCTGTGGCCGAAGGCTGCACGGATTTGGATGAGCTGGCTGCGCGCACCGGCTGTGGCTCGACGTGCGGTTGCTGCCGCGAATACGCGCTGGAAGCCATGCAACAGGCGCAGTGCGCAGCCATCCCTTTGGGTTTGTCGATCGCCGCGTGATCCCACGTTAGGGCAATCGCGGCTGGTTCGCAGCGGCAGGCGATTCGCGTTTACCCCATGCCATCAATGAGCCGCTAGGCTTCGCGCATCTTTCGATCAGGAGCCAAGCCATGAAGGGCGATCCGCAAGTGATTCAGCACCTCAATAAGGTGCTGTACAACGAACTCACGGCCATCAATCAGTATTTTCTGCACGCGCGCATGCTGAAGAACTGGGGCTTCAAGGAACTCGGCGACCACGAGTACCACGAGTCGATCGATGAGATGAAGCACGCCGACTGGATGATCGAGCGCATCCTCTTTCTCGATGGTCTGCCGAACCTGCAGAACCTCGGCAAGATCATGATTGGCGAGACGCCCAAGGAAATCCTTGAGTGCGATTTGAAGCTTGAGCACATCGCGATTCCCGATCTGAAGGCGGGCATTGCGTACGCGGAGCAAGTGGGTGACTACGTCAGTCGTGACCTCTTCGCCAAGATTCTCACCTCCGAAGAAGAGCACGTGGATTGGCTGGAAACGCAGCTCAGCTTGATCGCGCGCTTGGGTGAGAGTGCTTACCTGCAGTCGACGCTCTCGAAAGACTGAGGCTCTGCTGGGTGTGATGCCCAAGGCTTCCAGCGAATTCAACGGCCGGGATTTCCCGGCCGTTTTCGTTTCAGGCCACCAGTTTTCGCAAGGACGCGCTCGCGCGCTGGAACTCGGCCTCAAGCACCGCCACGGCCACGGCGGGGCGCGGCAGCACGCCTTCGCGCGCTCCCACTTCAATGCGCTTGGCGGCTGCTGAAACGGCCATGGCGCCCAAGTTGGCGCTCGAGGACTTCAGCGTGTGCGCCGGAGCAATCATGCGATTGATGTCATTGGCGGCAGCGGCTTCTTCCAGCTGCTCGATGTACTTTGCTGCGTCGACCAAGAACATCTGCACCAGATTGCCAAACTCCGGGCCCATGACCTCGCGCAGTTCCTCGAGCACGCTGTCATCGAGAACCAAGCTATTGGTTGGCGGCGGCTCTTTGGCTGCCGTGGGGCTGGCCAAGGCTTCCGAAATGCTCGCACTGCCCGAGAGGGGAAGGGGCCGCGTCAGGGAGGGAATGCTGGGCGCATCCGCGCTGCGCACAGGGGCGGCGCTTTGGGGTGCTGACGGTGCAGTCGCGCCTAAGCCCAGTGGCGCCATGCGTGGCACTGCAGTCGGTGCCACGGTGGGCGTTGGTGCGGCGACGGGTTCAGGCTTCGAGCCGGCACGACGCGCTTGTGCACCGCGTTGCAGCCACCGCTTCAGGGTTTCTTCGAGCTGCGTGCGGTCAACAGGCTTCGACAAGTAATCGTCCATGCCCGCATCGAGGCAGCGCTGACGGTCGCCGGCCATAGCATTCGCGGTCATGGCGATGATGGGCAGTCGCGGAAGACGGTGCGCCGATTCGTACTGGCGCCACTCATTGGTCGCGCTGTAGCCGTCCTTGACGGGCATCTGGCAGTCCATCAGCACTAGGTCAAGATTGCCGGCGGCCATACGTTCCAACGCGCGCTCGCCGTCTCCAGCGGATTCGCAAATCAGATCCATGGCGCCAATCAGGCGCTGCGCCACCAACATATTGACCGGGTTGTCTTCGACCAGAAGCACGCGCGCGCGTCGCCCAATAGCGGCTTCTGCAAAGGCTCCGACGCTGCTGCCCTGTGGAAGCGCAGCAACGGCTTGCGAAACGATCGGC
>JAIXVL010000198.1 GCA_027483045.1 Lysobacteraceae bacterium | reverse complement strand
GGCACGCCAGCCCTGCGCGTAACACTCGCAGGCGGAACGTTCCAAGCCTTCGCGATTTGAAATGCACACATCGCCCCGCGCGTAGTGAATGAAGCCCTGCTGCTGCAGTCGCCCTGCGGCCAGAGTGACCGCGCTGCGCTGCACGCCCAGCGTGTTGGCCAATTGCAGATGGGTGAACGGCAATACCGATGCCCCGGTCAGGTCCTGTGTCTGCAACAGCCAGAGCGCCAAGCGCTCTTGCAAGGAATGAAAACAGATGCAGGGAGCGGCATGGGCCAACTGCACATTCAAATGCCGCATTGATTCCTGCACCAGAGTCCGCAGCGGAGTGCTGCGCACAAGTGCCGCACGAAAGGGCCGCGCACTAATTCTCCACGCCCACCCTTCGCTGCAAACGGTCGCCTTAACCTCAGACACTCGCCCTCCGAAAGCCAATGCGGCGCCGAACATTGCGGTTCGACCCAGCAGGGCGATCTCGAGGGGCGGGTGATCGTGCACCTGTGCACAAAGCGAAATCGTTCCACTGCTCGGGAAGTAGGCGGAAGGAAGACTCTCCCCCACATCGACCAGCAATTCGCCCGCTCCCAGTTCCACGATGTCGCAGCACGAGAGAAACGATTCGCGCTCAACGCGGGGCAAGGCTTTGATGAGCACGTTGCCAACATCGCGGCTCGTCGGTGGTACAGGCGTTTCTGTATTCGTCGACATGCCGCCATGGTGTGCGCTGCGGCTGGGATCTTCCGTGCGGTGCGACACGCGCTAAGCGCTGGACCTGCGAATCACATTTTCGACTTGGCGTGGCGGAACGTAGTGCAGTAAGCGGTCGTACTCGCGTTTGACCACCGAGTAACACTCGCAGCAGCGCTCCTCAAGGCCATGACGATCCAAAACGGTAATGTGGCCGCGGCTGTAATCGATCAGCCCCTGCTTCTGCAGCTTTCCTGCCGCATCGGTGACCCCTTCGCGTCGAACGCCAAGCATGTTGGCGATGAGCTCTTGCGTCATGTTGAGCGCGTCGCCCTCAAGACGATCAAGCGACAGCAGCAACCAGCGACAGAGTTGCTGGTCGATGGAGTGGTGGCGATTACAGACCGCCGTTTGCGCCATCTGGGTGAGCAAGGCTTGCGTATATCGCAGCAACAATAGGAGGAGATCGCCATGACGATTGAACTCGGCCATCAGTGCAACGCTAGGCAGTCGAAACCCTGACCCGCCGCTCTGCACCACTGCACGACTCGGGGTGCTGGCCCCTCCCATGAATAGGGCGACACCGACCAAGCCCTCGTTGCCCACCACTGAAATCTCGGCAGAGGAACCGTTCTCCATCACGTAAATCAAGGAAATGATGCTGTCGGTTGGAAAGTACGCGTAGCGCATGACATCGCCCGACTCATAAATGACCTTGCCCAGCGGAAGAGGCACAAATTCC
Organism: Lysobacteraceae bacterium; assembly: GCA_027483045.1. Taxonomy (GTDB): domain Bacteria; phylum Pseudomonadota; class Gammaproteobacteria; order Xanthomonadales; family Xanthomonadaceae; genus Silanimonas. The sequence goes on along the minus strand of JAIXVL010000198.1, from coordinate 7,187 downwards.
AGCAAGGGAAAGAGGCGCTGCTTCACCTCATCCGACAAAGCTTCAAGCAAGTGGTTCTTGTTGGGGTTCTTTTGGGCGGGCATGGCGGCTCAACGCAGAGAGAGATGAACTTGCAAAGCTTACGGCGCGGCCACCAGCGCCTATGTGCGCTAACGAACACAGCAACCGTGTGTGGCACCGCACCGACAGCTTTCGCCTAGGCGCCGAGACTGCGCCTATCCCCCAGAAAAGCGAAGAGCGCCGTGAACACTACCCCCCGATCACCCAAAGTCCTCATCCCGCTCGTCTTGGCGCTTTTTGCGATGACCGGCTGTCACACGATGCGTGGTGTTGGAAAAGACACCGAAGTGGTTGGCGAGAAGATTCAAAAAGAGGCCGAGCAGCACATCGATGACAAAGAGAAACCGGCTAAGGACGATGGTTCTGATGCCAATCCGTACGGTGCGGACCACCGGTTCCACTGAAGGAAAAATCCATGTTCCAACGAATCGTTCCAATGACTGCTCTTGCCCTGATCTTGCTTTCAGGCTGCCAGAAGACACCCACCGAAGCGGCCAATGATGTTGCCGAGACGCGCGAAGAAGGACGCCAGGATGTTGCAGAAGCTAAGCAAGACGCTAACGAGAAAGTGGCCGAAGCGAATGTCGATTTGTCTCAAGCTCAGGACGCTCAAGCCGATGCCACTCAAGACGTGCGCAGCGACATGCTGAAAGCTGAGGCTGCGGCCATGAAGGAAAAGGCCGAAGCACAGTTCACATTGGCACAAGCTCAGATGGAAGCGAATTACAAAGTGGCCAAGGAGAAGTGCGACATCCTCAAGGGCGTCGACCAGACTGCGTGCGTCAGTCAGGCCGATGCGGCGCGGGCGGTGGAGGAGACACGTGCCGTTGCCGACCGTGATGCAGCGCTGGTGAAGGCCGACCACCACGAGTGAGGAAAGGCGCTGGTCTGACATGGGCCAGACGCGCAGAGCCAACGGAGCCTCGTCATGAGGCTCCGTTTTTTGTGCGTGTTACTTCAGAAATCGCCGAGACAGCCATCCACCCAAAGTCGTGAGCGCCGTCGCGCGCCAACCCTGAGGGAACAGCCGAAGGGCACCGCCCAAAACCATGGCAGTCCAAATGGGATGGCGCCTCAAAACACCCAGCACGGCCAGGCCTTGATCGGCCAAACGCAGAGGAGCTGAGAGTTCCTGCACATGCAGGCTCAATTGCTCGCGCTCCTGCGCTGCACGCAAGATCAAGGCTTGGCGGCGTTGCTGAGAGGCAAGACTCACGATTCACTCTCCATCGCAGCGCGGTCACGGCCCAACGCCTCAAGGCATCCATCGAACAATCGCGGCGATCGCTGCCACTGCCGGCGAAGGGCGTACAAGGCGGCAAGACCGAGTACCAAGAACAAGGCGGCCAGTGAGCCGAGGACGATAGCGCGATGCTCTGGTTCGGCGAGCAACACCAGAAAGCCCACGCCCGTAGCAAGGGCAAGAGCAAGCGCGGTCATGCACGCCACAGCAAGAACGAGAAAAAGGAAAAAGCGCTCGCGCGCTTCTTCCAAATCAGTGGCCAGCAGGGCCAGCCGGGTGTGTGCCATCGCCAGCAGCGTGCTCGCGATGGCCGCCAGCGACGCCAGAAGTCCACGGGCGCGTGGCGGGTCCGTAACGGCGGCCATGAAGACTAGCGCCGACGCAACAGCAGCCCCACCACCACGCCAAGGCCGGTGCCCACACCAATCGATACCCATGGGTTGTCATGCACGTAACGATCGGTGGCCAACGCGGCGTGCTTGGTTTGTGTGTACACCGCCTGCTGGGCAGTGGCCAAGCGCGCATTGATCGCTCGCAAGGACTCACGCGACTTGGCACGAAGGTCATCGAGCTCAGCTCCGCCTTGCTGTGCGGTGGCCTTCAGAAGGGCTTCGGCGTCGCCAATGACCTGACGTACATCGCTCATCAGTGGTTCGAGTGATGAGGACGAAAGCGATGAGGACGAGACACTGGCACTGCCATCAAGAGACTTGGCGCTGGAACGTTCGAGCGGATGCATGGCGCACTCCTGTAGCGACCCTTTCGGGCCAGGGGGGATGAATCAGATTCGCTGGCCGCGGATCAGGCGGATGAGCACCACAATCACTGCAATCACCAGAAGGACGTGGATGAAACCGCCCATCGTGTATGCCGTGAAGTAGCCCAGCGCCCAGAGCAGAACGAGCAGGATGGCAATGGTTTCGAGCATGGGAGTTCTCCGCTGTCGTGCGGAGGCGACACTCGTGTGCTGCATCTCCGAGCGCTCAGGCTGCGCGATGCGGAAGAAAGCGTCTGTGCGGCATCACACCGTCGAGCGGCGCGCGGGCCGCACTACTGCATCGGCGTGCCGTCTTCGCTGGCGAGCGGGGGCGCGGGCCACCCGAAGAATGCCTGCACATCGGCACGGCGTCCCAGCGCATCGGCTTCGCCTAATGCCAACAATTCGCGGGTGAAGTCGGATTCAAAAAGCAGGTAGCTGGCCAAGGCGCCACCGCCGCCACCATTGGGTCCGTTCTCGGTCACACCCACGGCTCGCAACATGGTGCGCACGGGGCCCGGCAAAGCGCCAATGTGTCGGGTCGCAATGTCATCGATACGTTGCGAAGGGGCAATCACCAACAGATCAAGCGGGCGGAGCGCCGAACGCTCTCGCACCTCAGCGGGCAGGAGGGAAAGCGTGTGGTTGATGCGCTGCGCACGCTCCACGTCCACCGCCAGAGCATCCAAGAAAATGTTGGACAACGCGTGGCCACCAATCTGCGCCAGCGTGGGGTAGCCGGGTGTGGCACGTTTTTCTCCGGCGGGCTCATGCAAGCGACCCGCACCAATCACCAGAATGCGATCAGCACCGAGATGAATCGCGGGAGAAATCGGGGCCGTTTGGCGCATGGAGCCATCGCCAAAAAAATGCTTCTGCCCATCGAAATCAATGCGCTGCGCGGGAAACACGAACGGGATGGCCGACGACGCCAAGAGATGCGTGACGGTGATGGTGTCGGCCACCGCGATGCGCTGGGAACGCAGCCACGGCTGGATGTCCTCCGCAGCGTCGAAGAACGTGAAGTGCGTGCCCGCCGTGTAGCTGGAAGCAGTGATTGCGAACGCCTTCAGCACGCCGCGCTTCACCAGCCAAGGCACGCGTTCCAGCGGTACGGTTTCAGCCAACAAATGCGCGAGCGGCGTGTTATCGAGAAGCGACTTCGGTTTCGCCTTTCGCCAGCGCGCCAGCGCCCAGCCAATGGTGAACATGGTCAGCCACTTGGCGCCACTCCGCACCACGCCGAAGGCATCGGCGCGATAAACATGACTGGCTTGGAAGTTGTACCAAGTGCTGTACAGGCGCTCGAGTGCGCGCGGGTACTCATCGGCGTAGCTGGCAAGCGCCGCCGCGTTAATGGCGCCCGCCGAGGTGCCCGTGAGTACGGGAAAGGGATTGCCAGTAGAAGGAACGCCGCACTCACGGCGGATGCGCTCAATGCCGTGCAACACGCCGACCTGGTAGGCCGCACGCGCACCGCCGCCGGAGAGCACCAAACCGGTGGTGAGGTTCTTTCGATCTGCGGCATCGGCCACGTCGCGTCTCTCCTCAAGCGCTGCCTGCCGCGATTGTGCGCCGAAGCAAAGACCGTCGGGAAGCCTGCCATGGGGTAAGCAATTTCCTACCCGACAGTCATCCGGCGGATGACATTCAAATGCAGGGAGGGCGCGCAGTCTGAGCATATGAGCCCAATCCGCCCGCCGCAGTCAGCTACGCTCCCCGGTGCCAACGAATCCAGCGACCCGCTGCGTTCGCTTGGCATGGGCGACACCATGGCGTGGGCTCGCAATGTTTGGGAGCACCGCGAGCATTGGCTGCAAGCACGTGGTGGCGTGGAATCCGTGTTTACCGCTGCACAGATTTTGGGCTGTCGCGAGGACGCCGTGCGCTGGCTGAAATCGCGCGCCCGGATCTAGCCGTCTCACACGGAACTCCTACGGAATGGCAAAGTGCAGGCTCCTGTTTCTGGAGCCTCGCATGTCCGCCTCTTCCAACGTTTTGGCCGCCAGCTTGGCCGCTGCCTTAGGCACGTCGGCGTTTGCTGCGCCCGCCGTGGCCCCCTTTGGCAGCTGGGCCAGCCCAATCGCTGCCGCAGACCTCGCTAAATCTGCGGTCAACATCAGCGACGTGCGCGTGTTCAATGGTCAGGTGTACTGGCGCGAAAGCCGGCCGGCAGAAGCAGGGCGCCAGGTCCTCGTCACCTTTGGTGCTGACGGTGCACCGAAAGTACTTACGCCCGAGGGCTTTAGTGTGCGCACGCGAGTGCATGAGTACGGCGGCAGCAGCTATTGGTGGCTGGGCGATGCGCTGGTGTTTGTGAACTTCCAAGACCAGCGCCTTTACCTGCAGCGCGGCGATGCTGCGCCTGTCGCGATCACGCCGGAGCACTACCAGTATTCCGATTGCGCTGTTGATGCGAAGAACAACGCGCTGATCTGCGTGCGCGAAGACCACACCGAATCAACGAAGAAAGCGAACGGCGAGGAGCGCAATGAGATTGTGCGTGTGCCGGTGCCTTCGACTCCCGGCGCCGCAGATGCTGGACGTGTCTTGGTGACGGGGACCGATTTCGTGGCGTACCCGCGCCTGAGCCGCGACGGCAAGCACTTGGCATGGATTGAGTGGAATCACCCGTCCATGCCATGGGAAGTGACCACCCTGAAGACCTCCAGCTTCAACACGCAAGGCGGCTTGGATGAAGCCACCGTGGTCGCTGGCGGCGATCGTGCTGTGCTCGAGCCGCAATGGGGTGAGGACGGCACGCTTTACTACATCGACGAAATCAGCGGCTGGTGGAATCTGTACGCCATGCGCGACGGCAAGAGCCGCGCCCTCGCACCGATGGCCCGCGAATTCGGCGGCCCGCTATGGTCGTTGGGCACGCAAACCTATGTGCTCGACAACGACGGCCACGCGTTTGTGCGCACCAGCCACGAATCGGTGGATGAGCTGGCCCAGATTGATGTGAAGGATGGCGGCTACCGGCGCATCGAAACGCCCTTCGTGGCCTTTGGTGATCTCTCGCTCGACAACCTAGGCCGCATCATCACGACAGCCGGTGCCGCTGCTGATGAGTCAGCATTGGTGGCGATCCATCCCGAAACCGGCGCCGTGCAGCGCCTGCACCAGACCAATGAACGCGGCATCCCCGAAGCACTCGTTTCGGTGGGTGAACGCATTCGCTTCCCCACTGCAGCGGGTCCGAATGGTGAAGCGCGGATCGCGCACGCCACGTACTACCCGCCGACCAACCCCGCGTTTGCAGGGCCTGAAGGGCAAAAGCCACCGCTCATCGTGACCATTCATGGCGGCCCGACCTCAGTATCGAAGCCGACGTTCTCGCTTTCTCGGCAGTACTGGACCAGCCGCGGCTTCGCCATCGTGGATGTCAACTACGGCGGCTCCACCAGCTATGGCCGCGACTACCGCAAGCGCTTGAACGGGCAATGGGGTGTAGTGGATGTGCAAGACGCGGTCGCCGCAGTCGACTACTTGGTGGCCGAGGGCAAGGCCGATCCGGCACTGGTGGCGATTCGCGGTGGCAGCGCTGGCGGATTCACCACGCTGGCCGCGCTGGCCTTCACTGATCGCTTTAAGGCGGGCGCCAATTACTTTGGCGTCTCGGATATTGCGGCGCTCGCGGCGACTAGCCACAAGTTCGAGCGCAAGTACGACGTGTCCTTGGTCGGCCCACCCGATGAAGCCCTGTACCGTGCGCGCTCGCCCATCTTCCATCTCGATGGCTTCAAGGAACCGCTCGTCACGTTCCAGGGCGATGAGGACCGCATCGTCACGCCCGATCAATCGCGCAAGATCGTCGCTGCCTTGGAAGAGCGCGGCGTAATGCACGCGTACATCGAGTTTGCCGGCGAGCAACATGGCTTCCGCAAAGCCGAGAACATCATCCGCGCGCAAGAAGCCGAGCTAGCGTTTTATGGCCTGGTCTTTGGCTTCACGCCCGCAGACACCATTGCGCCGGTGGATGTGCGCCACCCAAGGCCTGCAACGGCGCCGCAGTAATGAGCCAGAGAAGCATTGCCCCCGATCTGCCGCAGGGTACTGCCGCATGGGCGCGCGCTTTGCTGGCTCAGCAAATGCCTGCTTTGTCGCGCACGGCGCAAGCCATAGCGCGCTGTGCGGCCAATCCGGATAGCTCCAGCGCAGAACTTGCGGCCTTGGTGCTGCGCGATGCCGGAATGACCACCAAGGTGCTGCGCATTGCGGGCAGCCGCTTGTACAACCCGCATGGCCTGCGCATTCGCACGGTCAGTCGCGCCGTGGCCGTGCTCGGTTTCGATGTGGTGCGCGAAGTGGCACTTGGCGTGGCCCTACTCGATGCGTTTGCAGGCAAAGGCAAAGGCACACGGCAATCGGTGATGGAGGCCGCGCAGTCGTTGCAGGCGGCCGTTCAGGCGCGCGCCCTGGCGGAATTGGCCGGCGTTGAAGAGCCGGAGGAAATCTTCATCGCGGCCCTGCTTTATTCGCTGGGGCGCTTGGCGTTCTGGAGCGCGCTTCCCGAGCTTTCACCCGAGGCAGCCAACGCACTCGGTGCGTTGCAAGTGCGCTCGTCCGCAGCAGCAGCAGAGAGCGTTCGCGTCACTCTCGGACTGAACTTGGATGAGCTCTCCGACAACCTGCATCGTGAAATGCGTCTGTCGCCCCTGCTCACTGGCGAAACCGAAGGCCGAGGAAAAACCGTGGTGCGCTCCGGTCACAGCCTCGTTGCGGCCATGCACGCCGAGAACGCCGCACAAGCACTCGACACTTGGATGACTGAAGCCTCATCGCGCTGGTCCTTGGAACCGGGCGCGCTTCAGGCCAGCATCGAACACGCGGCCCAACAGTCTGAAACGCTGATCGAGCAACTGTTTGATGCCGAGTTGCGGCAATCGCTTCCCGCGCTTCACTGGCCGGAGCACGCGACCGGATCGGAAGACGAGCCGAAATCCAATAAGACCGATGCCGTAGCGCGCCGCCGAGACCCCATGCTGGCGCTCGAGGTACTGCGCGAATTGGGCGAACTCTTGGCGCAAAGCAAAGCCGACCCCGGTGCGGCCTTGAGCTTGGTGATGGAAGGCATGCAGCGCGCGGCGGGCTTAGATCGCGTGGTGTTCGCGCTCATTTCGC
>JAIXVL010000214.1 GCA_027483045.1 Lysobacteraceae bacterium | reverse complement strand
GTGCTCGCGCACGATGGCCATGGCGGTGCCAAGGCCGGGACCATGCGTTGGGGCTTGGTGCCGCCTTGGTCGAAGGAAGCCAAAGCGGCGTTCTCCACCATCAATGCGCGCGTCGAAACCGTGGAGCAGAAGCCGGCCTTTCGAGAGGCGTTTCAGCGCCGCCGCTGTCTGGTGGTGGCCGATGCCTATTTCGAATGGACGCCTGTCGATGCGAAGAAGAAGCAGGCGTGGCGCATCCACGCAGCGCAAATCAAGGTGATGTTGATGGCCGGGCTTTGGGAGCGCTGGATTGGGCCTGACGCTTCGCCCCTGCTGAGCTTCAGCATTGTTACAGAGCCAGCCATTGGGGCCATGCGCGAATTGCACGAACGTCGGCCTGTCGCGCTGGCTGCACTCGATTTGGCCACGTGGCTGCGTGGCAGCGCGCGACAAGCGATGGCTATGCTCCGCGAGCGCACCGCACCTGAGATGGCTTGGCACCCCGTGACTTCACCGAAATGAAAACCGCTTTTCGCTCTGCTTTGTCTGAAGTCACGGGCCTCATGGCCCTGGCTGCGCCCTTGGTCGCAGGGCTTGCGGCGTCCACAGGCGTTTCTTTGGTCGATACCGCCATGCTCGGCCCGTTCGGTGCCGTGCCTTTGGCCGCGGTGTCTTTGGCCTCCAGCGTGGCCGTTCTTTTCTATGCAGCGCTCTACGGTTTTGCCGGGCCAGTGGGTCTGTTCGCAGGCCGATGCCATGGCTCAGGCGATCTTCCGGGCATGGGCCGTGTCGCGCGGCATGGCGCGTGGCTGGCTGTGCTTGGCGGCGGTGCAGGCGCCTTGCTGATGACGGCAGTGCTGCCCCTGCTGCCCTTGCTCGGCCAACCCGCCGACGTCTTGGCGGTGATCACGCCTTACTGGTTATGCATCGCCGCGCTGTTGATTCCCTACACCGTAGGCATGGTGGCGAAAAACATGCTGGATGCCTCCGATCAAGCATGGGCAGGTGCGTGGCTCACGCTGTGCGCTGTGGGCTTCAATGTTTTCTTCAACTGGGTACTGATCTACGGCAACTTGGGCTTTCCAGCCATGGGTCTCACTGGTGCAGGCATCGCCAGTCTGCTCGCGCAGCTGTTGGGTACTGGAGTGCTGTGGGCTTACGTGCGCTTCAAACCAAGCTTGCGGGCATGGTGGGCGCCCGGCCGCATGGAGCGCGCGGAATTTCAGCGGCAGTGGCGCGAAGGCCTGCCCATGACCGTGCAGTACTTTTTTGAAGGCGCCGCGGTCTCCGTGGCCGGCATCATGATCGGCGCATTTGGCTCGGTGGCGCTCGCCGGAAACCAAATCGCGCAAGCCGTAGGCACCACGCTCTACATGCTGCCCTTGGGCATCGCCGGAGCGGTCACGATTCGCGTAGCGCAAGCCGCAGGCGCTGAAGAAAGCGCGCGCATCGGGCCGATTGGCTTTGCAGGGCTGGGAGTGGTCTCGGTGTGGATGGGTGCGTTTGCGCTGACGTTCTTGTTCGCCGGCGAGTGGATTGCCACCTTGTTCGTGAACGAACCCGAGGTGATTGCCGCAGCAGCTGCCATCCTCTTCGTATTTGGCTTTACGCAACTGATGGACGGCGTGCAGTCGGTGAGCTTTGGCGCATTGCGCGGCATGCTCGACAACCAATGGCCGACGCGCGTGTCCTTAGTGGCGTATTGGCTGATTGCCCTGCCGCTCTCCGCGCTGTTCGGGTTTGTGTTCGGTTGGGGCGCGCCCGGCGTCTGGGCGGGTTTCGGCGTGGGGCTCGCGATTGCAGCGGCACTGTTGGCGCGAAGGTTTCTGCGTTTGCAGCGCCGCTTCAGAGCACAAACCCGCGTGAGCTAGCATGGCGCAACGCCCCAGTACGCTTGGACACACCATGCACCTTCGCCTCCTCGCCAGCGTCTTCGCTCTCATTGCGTTGCCTACTTGGGCAGCGGGAGAAGCAAGTTACTTCCCACCCCGCAACGACTGGGCACGTTGTGCGCCCGCCGATTGCGGCATGGATGCAAAGAAACTGGCCGAGGCTGTCGCCTTTGCGGAAGCCAACGAGAACCCCGCGCCGCGCGATCAAACGCTGGCTTGGTTGAAGAGCTTCGGGCAGAACGAGCCTTACTTCGGCGGCATCCTAGGCCCCATGGCCGAACGTGGCGGCGTGAATGGCCTGATCATTCATCGCGGCAAAGTCGTGGCTGAGTTCGGCGACACGCAGCGCGCCGATATCAGCAACAGCGTGACCAAGAGTTTCTTGAGTGCCGTGGTGGGCTTGGCTTGGCAGGACGGCCGCATTCGCAGCACCGATGCGCGCGTGGCCGAGTCCATGCCGACCGGTGTTGATCTTTTTGCTTCCCCGAAGAACGCGCCCATCACGTGGCAGCACTTGCTGCAGCAAACCAGTGACTGGGAAGGCACGCTGTGGGGCAAGCCTGATTGGGCTGACCGCCCGGTGGGTGCAACACCTGCAGATTGGCCCACTGTGCCGCGCCACGCGCCGGGCAGCGTTTATGAATACAACGACGTGCGCATCAATGTCTTGGCGCTTTCCGCATTGCATGTGTGGCGCGAGCCGCTGCCTGTCGTACTGCGCGAGCGCCTGATGGACCCGATCGGCGCCTCGAACACCTGGCGCTGGGAGGGCTATGCCAACAGCTGGATCGAACTCGACGGCCAACGCATGCAATCGGTGTCGGGCGGCGGCCATTGGGGTGGCGGGCTGTTCATCAGCGCATGGGACATGGCACGCGTTGGGCTGCTGTATCTGCACGACGGCGAGTGGAACGGGCAACGCCTCATCGCCAACGAATGGATTGCCAAATCGCGCGCACCCGGAAGTGCCAACGCGAACTACGGCTACGCCAATTGGTTTCTCAACACCGGGCGTAAGGAACTGCCCTCCGCCCCTGAGAGCGCGTACTTCTTCGCTGGCAATGGCCAGAACATCATCTACATCGACGAGCAGAATGATCTGGTCGTTGTGGTGCGCTGGATTGCCAATGGGCCCGCACTGAATGGCTTTATCGAGCGCGTTTTGGCCGCGAAAAAGCCGTGAATGACCATGCGAAGGTGGCCCGGCGGCCCCCGTCGGGCTACACTTCCGGCCTGCCGTGGGTTGCCCGGCAGTCTTGTTTCAATTCGCGCCTGTAGCTCAGCCGGATAGAGTAGTGGCTTCCGAAGCCATTGGTCGGGGGTTCGAATCCCTCCAGGCGCGCCAATCTTGAACACCACACCACCCAAGATTCTGATCGCTGACGATCATCCGCTGCTGCGGAGCGCGATCATTCATGCGCTTCGCGAAGCCCTTCCCACCGCATTGGTGGCAGAGGTGGCCAGCGCCAATGCTTTAACCCACGCTTTGGCACTGCACTCCGAGACGGATCTGATTCTTCTGGATCTCACGATGCCGGGTGCCCATGGCTTCTCGGCGCTCTTGCAGGTGCGTGGAGAGCATCCAGAAATTCCAGTGGTCGTGATCTCGTCTTCAGAGCACCCACGCGTCATTCGCCGCGCACAACAGTTCGGCGCTGCGGGCTTCATCCCCAAGTCTTCGCCTGCAGAAACGATTGGTCACGTGGCTTCAGTCGTGTTGGAAGGCGGCACTTGGTTCCCACCCATGATTGCGGAACGCTCAGAGGCAGATAGCCTCTTGGCCGCCAAGCTTGCGCAACTCACGCCACAGCAGTTCCGTGTGTTGGAGTGCTTGGCCGATGGCCTTCTGAACAAACAGATCGCCCACGAACTGGGTTTGGCTGAGAACACGGTGAAGGTTCACGTGACTGCGATTCTGAAGAAGCTCGATTGCCATAGCCGCACTCAAGCGGCTGTCTTGGTGAAATCTTTGGCGCCCGAAGCGGCTATCTAGGTGCTTCGGCATGGCGCAGGAGTAACTGCGTCATCAAGCCCCTCAAGGCCGAGGGCCGCGGCGGCTTCAGCAAGAAACCCCAACCTCTTTCGCGAGCTCTTTCTGCATCGCCTCGCTCGGTGCTGAGCAGGATGATCGGCGGCGCTTTTCCCCAATGCGCGCAGCAACGCGCGTAGAGCCCGAGCGCGTCGGCGAGGCCGGACTCAAGGTCAAGCAGCAGCACATCGGGACACTCCGTGGGGCACGCGATGTTCTCGTCTCGGTCTTTCTTCAGAGAAGAGTCCACGACACAACCCCAGCCCATCAGCAGGGCACGCTGGGCTTCCACTTCCGCCTGCTGATGACCAACGCACCACACGCGACATTCCAGCAAGGAGGAATCGCTGTTCGGCGCATCTTTTGCAAGCGCACGCGTTGGCTCGGCGGTATCGCGATGACCGAATGGGACTTCGACTGAAAACACACTGCCGACGCCCAGCTGCGAGCGAACGCGGATGGGATGCGAAAGCAAGCGTCCGATGCGTTCAACAATCGCCAAGCCAAGTCCAGCGCCACGATCGCTGACGACGCCATCATTCAAGCGACGAAACTCTTCAAAAATCTCAGCTTGCAGGCTGTCGGGAATGCCCGGCCCTTGATCGTGAACCTCAATACGAACGCCGGTCGGCGTTCGCCGGCAGCCCAGAAGCAGGCGACCACGAGGCGTGTATCGAATCGCATTCGACAAGAAGTTTTGCAGAATGCGGCGCAACAAGGCTTCATCAGATCGAACGATGGCGCGCGTGGGCATGTACTGGAGCACCAATCCTCGGTCCTCAGCAAGAATCCCGAATTCGCGAGCCAAGGCCGCGAGCAAGGGGTCGAGCGCAAAGTCGCGTACACGCGTGGCCTGCGCACCAGATTCAAGGCGCGAGATATCCAGCAAGCTGTTGAGAATGGCGTCCTGCGACCTCAAGGCCTGCCCGACATGATCAGCAATGCGCTGGTGATCGGCATCACTCAAATGGCCGCGCAGGCCGGAAAGAAACATTCGAGCCGCGTTCAAGGGCTGCAATAGATCGTGCACCGCGGCGGCGACAAATCGCGTCTTGTAGCGATTGGCGCTTTCTGCTTCGAGCTTTGCAGCGGCCAATGCCCTCGTGCGGTCTTGTACGCGCTGCTCAAGCGCATCAGCCAATGAGCGCAGCTCGCGCGCTGCATTCTTGTATGTGGTGATGTCGGCGTAGCTCGTCACAAAGCCGCCATCCGGTAGCGGGTTTCCACGGATCTCCAAAACCGTGCCGTCTTCTTTTTCACTTTCACGCATATGCGGCTTAGCGCTGCGCAAGTGATTGAGTCGACGTTCAATTGCATCTTCCAGCGGCCCCGGCCCAAGAAGACCACGCTGCGCGTTGTAACGAAACAGTGCCTCGATAGGCCTTCCCACTTGCAGCATCTCTGCCGGGAAGCGGAACAGCTCCACATAGCGCGTGTTCCACGCGACCAAACGCAATTCGGCATCAATGATGACCACGCCTTGAGGCAGATGCTCCAAGCTGCTGCTTAAGCCGGAGTCAGCCTTGCGTGCGGTTTCAACAATCACATCCTGCGCAGTACGAAGCTCCTGCGCGTGCTGGCGAAGAACCGTTTCAAGCTCCTCACGACTGCGTTGGCGTAGCTTCGACAATCGACGTCGCTGATGCACAAAAAGCGAAAGGAAACTCAAGGCCAACCAGCCACCACCGGCGGCAAGGGCGGCCGTCGCGGCCGTTGATTCGATCGGCGATGCATCGTGCAGCAGGTGAAGTGTCCAGTCTTTCTCAGGCAGGACGGCGGTTTGCCAGAGCACATCGTGCGTCAACTCGGGCTGTCGAAACTGCGCCATCCGGGTCAGCCCATTCAGTGACTCTATCGTCCGCACATCGATGGGCATCAATAGCTGCCGCGCGTATTGGCGTGTGGATGCCAGTTCCGCACGATTCCGATCACTTAGCGGGGTCAGGGTTCGATAGCGCCAGGCCTCCCGATTGGACAAGAACACCACGCCATAGGCATCGCTCACCATCACGATGTCCGGTGAGCTGAGCCATTCGCTTTCAAGCGCTCCAAGCTCAATCTTGATGACCACCACACCGGCCGCATGACCCTCGGCATCGATGATGGCTTCGGACATGAAGTAGCCGGGCGCGCCCGTGGTTAATCCAATGCCATAAAACTGCCCCTCACCGCTTTCCATGGCCTGCTTGAAGTAGGGCCGAAAGCTGTAGTTCTCGCCGACATTGCTGGTCGGCTCCCGCCAGTTACTGGCGGCAAGTGCCACACCATGCCGATCAATCAGAGTCAGGGTCGAAGCGCGTGTCACGCTGTTCGCGCCCTCAAGCCGGCGGTTCAGTCGGTCGCGCTGCTCGGCATCCATGGGAACCAGGAGCGCAGCGCGCAGTTCCTCGTCGAGCGCCAGAATCTGCGGCAACGTTCGGTAGCGATCAATGCGCTGCTGGATCGCCTGCGAGTGAAGTTCGAGCTGGCGTTGCAACTGCTGGGTTTCTTGATCCAGTGCGCTGGCTTCGACCACGCGGTAGGCCGCCCACATGGACAGCATCGCCCCGCCACCGGCGAGAAGCGCGATGACGAGCGCAGGGCGATAGGGGAAGGAGCGCGACATCATTGGAGGTTGACGCACTCCATAGGCTCAAAACCAGCTCTCTACTACCAATGGATTATCGGCTTTCATCGGGGGCAAGAGTACAAAGGCGCGTTGAATCGAGCATATCGCCACACGATCGCCCCCTTTAAGGCTCTGCCCATGCACGCACCGGATCCTCAGGCACTTTCACCCGCCGCCGAACGACTGCCGTTCTACCGGCAGCTGTATGTGCAGGTCATTTTCGCCATCGTGGCGGGTGCCGCGCTAGGCCATCTGTATCCGGTGTGGGGCGAGGCCATGAAGCCCTTGGGCGATGCCTTCATCAAGCTGGTGAAGATGATCATCGCGCCGGTGATTTTCCTCACTATCGTGACCGGCATTGCGGGCATGAGCCATCTCCGCTCGGTGGGCCGAGTGTTCGCCAAGGCGATGGCGTACTTCCTGTTCTTCTCCACCCTCGCACTCGTCATCGGCATGGTGGTCGCGCATGTGGTGCAGCCCGGCGCAGGGATGAACATCAATCCGGCCGACCTGGACCAGACCGCCGTTCAAGGCTACGTGCAGCAGTCGCATCAGCTCACGCTCATCGGCTTCTTGCTCGACATCATTCCCAAGACCCTGCTCAGCCCGTTCGTGAGCGAGAACATTCTGCAGGTCTTGTTTGTGTCGGTGCTGTTCGGCCTTTCCTTGGCGTTCGTCGGCGAGAAGGGAAAGCCGATCACTGCGTTTTTGGAGGCCCTGGTGGCCCCGGTGTTCAAGCTGGTTCACCTGCTGATGCACGCCGCGCCCATCGGTGCGTTCGGTGCAATTGCCTTCACCATCGGCAAATATGGCCTGGGCAGCTTGGTAAATCTGGCGTGGCTGGTCGGTTCGTTCTACATCACCTCGGCGCTTTTCGTGGTGGTGGTTCTTGGCGCCGTGGGTTGGTGGTCGGGCTTCTCCATCTTTCGACTGATGCGGTATTTGAAGGCGGAAATCCTTCTGGTTCTCGGCACATCGTCCTCGGAGTCGGCGCTGCCTTCGTTGATGGAAAAGATGGAGCGCGCCGGCTGCAAGAAGTCGGTCGTTGGCTTGGTGGTGCCCACGGGCTACTCGTTCAACCTCGATGGCACCAACATCTACATGACATTGGCGGCGCTGTTCATTGCACAAGCCACCAACACTGATCTGAGCCTTGGCCAACAGATCATGCTTTTGCTGGTCGCCATGCTGAGTTCAAAGGGCGCGGCGGGCGTCACCGGCGCTGGCTTCATCACGCTCGCGGCCACGCTCGCGGTTGTGCCCGAAGTGCCCGTGGCCGGCATGGCGCTCATTTTGGGTATTGACCGCTTCATGAGCGAATGCCGCGCACTCACCAACTTCATTGGTAACGCCGTCGCCACCTTGGTGGTGGCACGCTGGGACAACGCCCTTGATCAGGACGCGTTGGCTAGAGCTCTGGGCACTCCGCCGCGTGCGATCGCTGCGGCACCCAATCCGGCCGCAGGACCCGGCGATCCAACAGCGGTCAACGCCGACTGAAGCACTGAATAAAACGCAGTATCGACACATTCTTGAGGGAGCCTACTGATGCGCAGCACGACCCGATCCACCTTGACCCAAAGCGGCCTCACGATTGGCCTGCTCGCCCTGTCGATTCAGGTGGCACTGGCGCAGACGCCCGCCGCCCCGCCGACACCGGCTGCAGCGACGCCGTCAGCGTCCAGCACCGCATCGGATCCGGACGCGAAGACGCTGGACGCCGTGGTCGTGGTGGGTTCGCACATCGCCGGCACGCCCACCACCGACGCGCTGCCCGTGGTGGTCTTCGACGCGGCGCAGATCGATGCCGTCGGTGCTGTTTCCGGCGACGAGCTGATGCGCAGCATCCCCCAGATGGGTGACGTGCTCTTCGACGCATCGAACAATCCGCAAACCAGCAACGCCGCGCGCGGTGACGTCAACTCGGTGAACTTGCGATCGCTCGGCGTGGGCAACACCTTGGTGCTGCTCAATGGCCGCCGCATGATCCTGACACCAGGCACACAGACCGAAAACTTTGTGCCAGTCCAGACTGCCAATACCAATTCTCTGCCAGTGGGCGCGATCAGCCGCATCGAAGTGCTGCGCGATGGTGCCGCGGCGATCTATGGTGCAGATGCAGTAGCAGGCGTTGTCAATGTGGTGCTGGACAAGCGCTATAAGGGCGTGCGCGCCGATCTCCGTCATGCCTTTGCAGACGGCACCGAAGAATCCACCGCCTCGATCAAGTCGGGCTTTGAAACCCCAGGCGGTGGTCGCTTGATGCTGTTTGGCAGCTACACTCACCGGACGCCTTTGATGGCGAGTGAACGTGAATTTTCGGCCAGTGAAGACCATCGCGCCGCCTTGTTTGGCACGCCTTGGGCTGGCGACACGTCGTTTGATAACCGCTCTACCTCCTCGCCCTGGGGATCATTCACGGTCATTCCTGCGTCCACTATCGTGCGCCAAGGTACGACGGCGCTGACGGCATCGGGCGTGTTCCATGTCGAGCCTACCAATAACTTTGCAGCAGGTTGTTCCAGCACCGTGATCAATGGAAACCTCTGCTTGCGCAGTGGCACGATTACGGGCGCAAACTCCCGCGTGTTGCGCTATGATGAAAACCCAGATCGCAGCATCCGTGGTGGCTTAGACCGCGCAACCGTGTTCGGTACCTTCAGCCAAGATATCGGCCCGATGGAGTTCTTCTCTGAGCTTGGCTATTATCACGCGGAGTTGGAAGGCCAGCGGGAACAATCAGCCCCGATCTCCAGCGCTGTGATCTCGATCCCTGCGAGCAATTATTACAATCCCTTTGGCGCAACCACGATCAATGGGGTGGCCAATCCCAACCGCCTCGCCAACCT
>JAIXVL010000246.1 GCA_027483045.1 Lysobacteraceae bacterium | reverse complement strand
GCCGACCTGATCAACGCCGGAAAGCAAACGGTCACAGCACGCGCCGGGGCCAGCTTCTTCGGCAGCCACGACAGCTTCGCGATGATCCGTGGGGGACACATCGACCTCGCCATCCTCGGTGCCATGCAAGTGACCGATAAAGGCGATCTCGCGAACTGGATGGTGCCCGGCAAGATGGTGAAGGGCATGGGTGGCGCGATGGATTTGGTCGCGGGCGTCAAGCGCGTCGTCGTGTTGATGGAACACACGGCGAAGGGCGGCGAGCACAAGATCGTTCCGCAGTGCACCTTGCCGCTGACTGGCGTGGGCGTGGTCAACCGCATCATCACGGAGTTGGGTGTGTTCGACACCTCGCCGCAGGGCTTGCGCGTTGTGGAGCTTGCGGAAGGCGTCAGCGCAGACGAAGTGGCCGCCAAAACCGGCGTCCCAGTAGTCCATTGAGAGCTCGGAATGCCATTATTCGGCCAATGACCGCCATTTCGAGGCCGCTGTGCTCTACCGATGCAACATTTGCGGATTCTTGAATGAGACGCCTGTGGAGGCCCTGGGCCGCGAGACGCCGGATTGTCTTGGCTGCGGCTCAACCCTGCGTATGCGGGCAATCATCGGTCTGCTTGGAAGGCACCTCTTCGGTAGCGCGCTAAGCATTGCTGATTTCCCACTTCGCAAGGACACGTATGGTGTTGGTCTGAGCGACTGGGAAGAGTATGCGCATCGCCTCGCCGCGCGCCTGACCTACACCAACACGTTCTACCATCAAGAACCCAGGCTCGATATCACCGACGTGCCTGAATCACTCGTTGGGCGACATGACTTTGTTATCAGCACGGACGTCTTCGAGCACGTTGCGCCGCCGGTTTCTAGAGCGTTCGAAGGGGCTAAGCGGCTGCTTAAGCCCGGTGGCGTGCTCATCCTGACGGTGCCTTATGCCACGGAGACACCCGAGACCGTTGAGCACTTTCCGGATCTTCATGATTGGAGTCTCGATGCCTCGACAGATGGCAGCTGGCGCCTCCTGAACCGCACAAAGAATGGCGAAGATCAGGCGTTTGGTGATCTGGTGTTTCACGGTGGCCCTGGAACGACGCTCGAGATGCGAGTGTTCGCACGGTCCAGTCTTCTGCAAGAACTGGCTGATGCTGGTTTCAAGGGCATACGCGTTGCCGACGAAGCAATTCCCGAAATTGGCGTTGTTTGGCCAGTATCTTGGTCCTTGCCTGTGCTTGCCTACGCGTAGACATGCCGGCCACTTAGGGTTGGGACTGCCCCCCCCTTGTCGCCCGTGAGTGGCGACGTTCTTGCAACCAAGCTAGCCGGTGCGTCGTTCTGCTTTTGGGTGGCCTCGGTTACCGGCGCAAGCTCACCTGAGAAAGCGTGATGGCGAGACGCTTAGTGATCTGTGGCCAGCTGTAATCCTTGATCGTTTCATAGGACAAGTCGAACGATTGAGAGAGATCTCCTGTTTTCTTGCTGGCGGAGAGTTGTAGCAGGCACAGCTTGATTGCGTCGGCTGTGTCGGCACAGGTGAGGCCGCGTCGCAATGCTCTGACCAGCCCAATCTGCGGATCCATCGAATTGCTTGAGATATGCAGCACTGGGCGCCCCGCGCCGAAGTACTCGAAGAGCTTGCCCGGCGTTTGCACTGTTCCGGTGTTTCCAACACTCACCAGTACATCTGCGGAGCGTTGCAACGCCAACGCATCCGTGTGGTTGAGTTCGCCATGAAGCTCGAATCGCGCTGGGTCTAGGCGCGCGGCATCTAGAAGGACGTGAGGTGGCTCTGGGCCTGCGACCGCCAAGATGACGCCGTCCATTGAGCGGACTGCCTCAATGAGCCGATCAGGTTGGCGAAAAGAATAGAAGCGTCCCGTATAGCAGAGGCGCAACGGTGCGCTTTTGTCTTTTGGGACTGGTGTGATGTCAGTATCGTGAAACATGTGTCCTTGAGGAAACACATGGATGGGGGCTCTGAGCTGGCCGTGCCTTTCGATAAGGAGATCAACCGTTGCCGCATTGCTTACGCAAATCTGGTTTGCGCGGTTCAGCACGGATTTCTCTAAAGCGAAGGCTTTCCGACGCCAATGCTTGGGCGTGTAGGGTGCAAGCACTGGATCGGCCAAATCGGCGATCCACGGAAATGCACCATCAAACTCATCTGCAACGAGCAAAGATGCTGCTGGCTCATGCATAACGAGTGCGACGTCCGGGGCTTGTGCTTTGATGACGGCTCTTGCACAAACCTTTGCCGCAGGAACCCAGAGACTGCGTGAATCTGGGAAAACGGCGAGATTAATGAACTGACGAAGCTGCCTGATTGCAGCGCCTTTCCAGTTCAATTCGCCGGTGCCAGCACGTCGCACCTCATTGGACGCAACCGCATTCAGTCTGCGCGCACGCCGAAACCCGACCAAGGCGTCTACGACTGACTCAATGGGTCCAGGCGATGCCGAGTGTCGTGTCACGTTGCTTGGTAGCGCGGGGCACGCTTCGCCGTTCGGTGGTTGCCGGCAAACAACGTCGATGTGTGCTGCGAATTCGGCGAGGCCGGTAACGAATTGCCAAGCCCGAAGCGCTTGCGGGCTCCTCATCGGCGGAAAATCGTGAGAAATGACGAGAACACGTTTCCCGTTCAAGGCATGCAAGGGAGATGCTTCGCTTGTTCCTGCGGCTTCCATGTAATCAGCTTACCGCCAGCTCTATGGCAAGTCGCTGGGCGATTCTCTTCGCCGCCTCGCCGTCGCCATAGGGGTTGTGTGCGCAAGCCATTCGCGCATAGACGCCTTCATCGTCGAGTAGCTGATTTGCAGCAGAGACGATGCGCTCCTCGGACGTACCAACGAGGCGAACTGTCCCGGCGGCCACAGCCTCTGGACGCTCAGTGGTCTCGCGCATGACTAGAACCGGCTTGCCCAGAGAGGGCGCCTCTTCTTGTATTCCACCAGAGTCGGTCAGGATGATGTGCGAGTGCTGCATCAGTCGAACGAAGGGTAGGTAGTCCAACGGCTCGAGAAGGTGGACATTGTCGCGCCCACCAAGATGGTGCAAGACAGGCTCCCGCACATTGGGATTGAGATGCACCGGATAAACCACATCAACATCTTCGCGCTTCGAAAGTTTGAGCAATGCGCTGCAAATCTGCTCGAACCCTTCGCCAAAGTTTTCGCGACGGTGGCCGGTGACCAGGATGACTCGACGGCCGTTCTCCAAAAAGGGAAACGACTGGTCCAATGACGAAGCGAGACTCCTATCGTCCGAGATGCGCTGCGCGACCTGTTTGAGTGCGTCGATGACTGTGTT
>JAIXVL010000220.1 GCA_027483045.1 Lysobacteraceae bacterium | reverse complement strand
GGGTGCCTGTTTCACGCCCGACGGCAAGTGGTTGCTCGTGAACATCTACACCCCCGGTTTCACCGTGGCCATTACCGGCCCTTGGAAGGAAGGATTGCTCTGATGTTGACTGGTCTTTACGCCGCGCTCTGCGCCCTGCTTATTCTTGCGTTGTCGTTGCGGATCGTGGCGTTGCGTCGCCGCCTGCGAGTCGGTTTGGGCGATGGTGGCGATGCAGGCCTGTCGCGTGCGATTCGTGCACAGGCCAATGCCATCGAGTACGTGCCGCTGCTGCTGGTGATGCTCTTGGTCGCCGAGAACAATGGCGCCGAAACTTGGTTCTTGCATGCCTGCGGTGCCGGCTTGGTGATTGCGCGCGTGCTGCATGCCGTGGGGCTCTCCGGTTCAGCCGGCACCTCGTTTGGCCGCTTCTGGGGAACGCTGGCGACCTGGCTCATTCTGCTGGGCCTTTCGGCCCAGCTGATTTGGCGCTTCGTGCAAGCCCAATCCCTGATCTGATTACCGGGACTAAGCGCGAAGCTGCTGTTTCAATGCTTCGATGCTGACCGGCATCCGCTCGGCAAAGGCAGCTCGAGCAAGAAGCGCCGCGAAAGCTGCAGGCGCTTCCACCGTGTGACCGAGCAAGGGTTCCACGACATCGACAAACTTGCTGGCATGCGCGGTGGCTGCTACGGCCCAATCGCGGGTGTCGCCCGCGGCGCGTAGGTCTTCCAGAACGGCAAGGCCACACGCCGTGTGCGGGCAGGGGGCAATGCCGTGGCGTGCTTCGGCTGCACGCACTGTGCTGCGAATGCGCTCATCACTAATGCGTTGCACGCGAACCATACTGCGTGCTTTCTGTGCATCGCCGCCTGCAAGCCACATCAAGCGTTCGAAGTTACTGGGCGCGCCCACATCCATCGCATTGGCCAGCGTCGGCACCGCATCGCGGCCTCGGTAGTCGGCGCCAGCAAAGAACTCAGCGAGCGTCGGGTTGTCGTTGGTGGCCAACACCACATCGCCAATCGGCAGCCCCATCGTTCGAGCAATGAGCGCGGCCATCGCGTTGCCCAGATTGCCGCTCGGGATAATGAAGTTAAGCGTGCGACCGTGTGCGCGCTGAAAGCGCAACGCATGCAACGCGTAGTAGCCCATCTGCGGCAGCAAGCGCCCCAAGCTGATGGAGTTCGCGGTGAGCAGGGGGACTTCCGCGCGCAACGAGGCATCGCCGAGCGCTTGCTTCGCCAGACGCTGGCAGTCGTCGAAGCTGCCTTCAACACGCAGCGCACGCACGTTGCCGCCGAACGCGCCGAGCGAATGCGCTTGTGCCGGAGAGACCTTTCCTTCGGGGTAGAGAATCAGTACACGAAAACCCTCGCGGCCCAAGAATGCAGCGCCCACCGCAGCACCGGTATCGCCGGACGTCGCGACCAGCACGGTTTGCGTGGGTGCGTCTTCCTTGCGGAGCCGTGCGAGCGACGCGGCGAGAAAACGTCCGGCTAAATCTTTGAATGCTGCAGTAGGCCCATGGAACAGTTCGAGCACGTAGTCGCCAGTGCCACGCATCGGCAGCAGTGGGATGTCGAAGTTCGCCGCTTCCGCACAAAGCTCGGGTAAAGCACTGGACAAGCCATCATTGCCAAGCAATGGCTTCAACACTTCAGCCAAGGTGTTGGCGAGTGTGTCGTCGGGAATTTTGGCCAGGTCGTCGGCACGGAAGTGCGGCAACTCTTCCGGCACGTAGAGCCCGCCGTCGGGCGCAAGACCTGCGCCCAGTGCTTCGCTAAAGGGCAGCGCAGGCGAGGCGCCGCGCGTAGAAACAAAACGCATGAATCAGTCCTTGGCTTGCGCGACGAGGGTCGCCGTGTTTGCGGTGTCGGGTGTGGTGACGAGGGCAGCAGCAGGGCCGGCGACGGGAGAAATCAATACCGATGCTGCGTGGCCCGATTTCACGAACGCTTCCTGCATGGCCGCTCCGCCGCGCGCAGCGTTCTCGCGGCCGACGAACCAACCAAACACGCTTGGCCCTGCACCGGAAATGCTTGCACCGAGTGCGCCGGCAGCGAGTGCGGCTTGCTTCACCTGTGCAAAGCCGGGGATGAGCGCGGCGCGGCGCGGCTCCACCAGCACATCGCCCAAGCCTTGACGAATCAGCGCTTCATCGCCGCGCTGCAAGCCCATCAAGAGCGCCGCCAAGTGATGCGACTGCTGCACGAAATCCGCCAAAGCATAGGGGGCCGAAAGCGCGGCGCGCGCGACCTTGGTTTCCAGTACCACTGCGGGATGCACCACGGCGGTGTACAGCCATTCGGGCGCGGCCAAGTGGATGGGCTCCGCAAGCTCAGGCTTAAAGGCAGCGATGAGACCGCCCAACAGAGAAGGTGCGATGTTGTCGCCGTGGCGGCTGCCGCTGGCCACTGCTTCGCCATCGAGCGCATAGGTGTAGAGCGCGGCATGGGGCAGTGGGGTGTCGAGCAGGGCATTCGCGGCCACCACAGCAGCAACGGCAGAGGCCGCCGAACCACCAAGTCCGGAGCCCAGCGGAATGCCCTTTTTCAAACGAACGGAAAATCCGAACGGTAAGTTCAGCGCCTTGCGCATGGAGATCAGCGCGGCACCTGCGGTGTTGTCCTCGGCACGTGCGGGTAGCGCAGTAACGACGCCTTCAATGGCTTCGATACGCACTTCAGGGGCATCGATGCGCTGCACGGTGGCATGGTCGCGCCAGCCATCCAAGCTGTGCCCGAGTAAGTCGAAACCGGGCCCGAGATTCGCGCTACTGGCGGGCGCAAAGGCCGTTGCTTGCTCAGGCCTCACAACTTGGCTCCAAGGTGTGCGGCGATGGCAAGGATGTCGCCGAACACACCGGCCGCAGTCACATCGGGCCCTGCACCTGGACCCTTCACGACGAGCGGGCGATTGCTGTAGCGGGCAGTGTGGAAGGCAAACAGATTGTCGGTACCTTGCGCGCTGGCTGCGGGGTGCGTGCGTTCGACAGCGCGAAGTGCGACCGTGGCTTTGCCACTGGCATCCACCTCAGCCAAGTAGCGCAGCACTTTGTCTTCGGACTTTGCCGCATTCAAGCGAGCGGCCATGGGCGCATCAAACTCACCAAGGCGTTGCAGGAACTCCGCGAGAGGCACGTCGTGCAATGCGGCGGGCACCAGATTTTCGACATCGACATTCGCCAAGGACAAAGGCCAGCCGGCTTCGCGCGCGAGGATGCCGGCCTTGCGCGCCACGTCGGTGCCGGAAAGGTCATCGCGCGGATCGGGTTCGGTGTAGCCCGCAGCGCGTGCTTCGGCCAGCAGTTCGGAGAACGGCCGAGAGCCGTCGTAGTGATTGAACAGCCACGCCAAGGTGCCGGAGAACAAGCCAGCAATGCGCTGTGGCACATCGCCGGTGTCGATCAGATTGCGCAGGGTCATCACCACCGGCAAGCCCGCGCCTACCGTGGCTTCATAGCGAAAGCGCGCGCCGCTCTTGGCGCCCGCTGCGTGCAAGGCAGCAAGGCGTTGCGCATCGCCGCTGCCCGCATGTTTGGACGGCGTCACGACATGAATGCCGGCGGCCAACCAACCCTCGTAGCGCTCGGCCATATCGGCACGGCCTGAGCAATCCACGATCAATGCGTGGGGGATGTGCTCGCTCTTGACGTGCTTGGCGAAGGCGTCGAGGTCGAGCGTTTCGCCGCGCTCCAAATCTAAGGAGGACAGCGTAGTTTCTGAGCGCAGCATCTTTCTTGAATTCGCCACCACGCGAATGCGCAGATCGAGTTGGCGTTCGCGCTTCAGCCTCGGCTGCGCTTCAAGAATCTGACGAAGCAATGCACCGCCCACATTGCCCGGTCCGATCAGGCCGATCGAAACCGTTTGGGCACTGAGCCAGAACGCAGTGTGCGCGACGCGCAGCGCGCGTTCGGCGTCGGCTTCGCGCACAGCCAGCGACACGTTGCGCTCGCTTGAACCTTGAGCAATCGCACGCAGGCTGATGCCTGCTTTGGCGATCGCGCCCGACAAACGCGCGACGATGCCCGGTGTGCCGATCATGCCGTCGCCGACGGCTGCGAGTACGGCCAGATCGTGTTCCAGCGCAATGCCTTGCACGTGGCCTGCGGCAATTTCCTCAGCAAATTCAGCACGCGCCGAAGCAAGCCCTGCCTCGGCTTGTTCGCGTCGTACCAGCGCGCAGATCGAGTGTTCGCTCGATGCCTGCGTGATCATCACTACTGAAACACTGGCTGCATGCAGCGCGGCGAAGAAACGTTCGGCGCTGCCAGGGACGCCCATCAGGCCGGAGCCTTGAAGTTCCAGCGCGGCCAATCCGCGAACCAGCGAAAGCCCCTTCACCGGATTGGGCGATGGGGCAGGGTTGGCCACCACGCGCGTGCCGGGTTTTTCAGGCTGCCGCACATCACGCACGTTCAACGCAATGCCAGCAGCCATCGCCGGCGCCAGCGATTGCGGATGCAAAGCTTTGGTGCCGAAGTAGGCCAACTCCATTGCTTCGGCGTAGCTCAGTTCGGGCAAGACCACGGCTTCGGGCTCGAGGCGCGGGTCGGCCGACATCAGACCGTCTACTTCTTTCCAGATGGTGAGCTCGCGCGCATTGAACAAGGCAGCGAACAGCGCCGCGGAATAGTCACTTCCGTTGCGTCCGAGTGTTGTGGTTTCGCCAGACGCCAAGCGCGCGAGAAATCCCGTGGCGACCAAGTGTGCCTGCGGGTGTGCCTTGCGCCATGCATCGACGGCTAGCGCAGTCGCGGCTTCATCAATGCGCGCACCGAGTTCGCCGTGCTTAACCACCAAGACTTGGCGCGCATCCAGCCATGCCCAGTCTTTGCCCAGCAATGCGGCTAAGATGCGACTCGACCACACTTCACCTGCGCCGCTGATGCGCGCGGCTTGGCCGGCATCGGGCTTGCCACTGCGAAGGTGGGCAAGGTCGGCGTCCAATTCCGCGATATCGCCATCCAGCAAGGTGCTCGCAAGCCCGAGAGGTGCGAGCAAGGCGCGATGCGCAGCGACGAGGAAAGGGAGGTCGGCGTGCTCCTTGCCTGCACGAGCCGCAGCGAGCGCGGCGACCAATCGGTCGGTGGTGCCGAAGGTGGCCGAGACCACCACGATTTGCGGGCGGGGCGTGCCCGCAATCAAGAGGGCAGCTGCACGCCGGAAGCCTGCCGTGTCGGCTAGGGCGGCGCCGCCAAACTTGTGTGCATCGGGTGCAAGAAGGGCAGGCGACGCAAGGTCGCGAGCAGGTTCAGCGAGGGCGGCAGCATCCAAGAGGGCATCTCCTTTTCGGGAGCCGGTCTTGGATGGGAAACCCCGCGTCCGTGACCGGCGCGGGGTGGTGAATCAGCTGGACCACCCCGGCCCTGGGAAGGTGCCGGTCGTGGTGATCGAACCCACGACCGGCACGCCAATACCGATGCCACCGCCGAGAGCGGTAGTGGTAACAGTCAGCGTGAGCAGGTCGAGGCGCATGGCCTCACTTGAACCCGCGAGAGAAGGTTTGTCAACCCCGCGTCAAGACGGGTCGTCGGATTCCACCCGATTGCGTCCGCCCTGCTTGGCCCGATACATGGCCGCGTCGGCGCGCGAGAGCAGGCCGGCAAAGTCGGTGTCGGAATCGCGCATTTGTGCCACGCCGATGCTGATTGTGACTTTGAGACCTGGGCTCAGATCATCGAAGTTCAGGCCTTCCACACCCTGCCGCAAACGCTCAGCCACATGCATGGCCGCAGGCTCGGCGGTTTCAGGAAGAAGACCGCTGAACTCTTCGCCGCCAATGCGGCCCATCAAATCAAGTTTGCGCAGGGTGCGTTGGCATTCGCGGCCCACGCGGGCCAGAACGGCATCGCCAATGGCATGCCCGTGCGTGTCGTTGACCTGTTTGAAGTGATCAATATCGAGTGCAAGCACCGAATAAGGCGTGCCCGTGAGACGCGCCATCTTGAACGCTTCACTGCCGCGATAGTCGGTGCGGCGACGGTTGGCCAAACCGGTCAGCGGGTCGGTCATGGCCAGTAGCTGCAAACGGCGCGCTTTGCGAATCTGGCGAACCACCATCACCGCCAGGATGCCAGCGAGAACGATGGCAAGGCCCACAGCCACCCACTGCCAGCGGCGCGCTTCGTTCAGGCCCGCAATCTCCTGCTTGCGAAGTTCCTCTTGCGCACGCAACTGCGCGTTCTCTAGGTCGCGACGCGAGGCATCGAATTGCTCGCGCATGAAGTCGGTGCGCTGCGCTGCACGGTCGCGGTCATCTTTGGCATGCGCCTCAATGAATCGACGCAGATCCGCCACGGCGCGCTCGTGTTCGCCTAATCGCTCGAGCACCGTGGCGCGCTCCGGCAAGACAAGTGCGAGATAGCGCGCGTTTTCCTCACTGGTCCATGTCGCAATCGCGGCATCGAACTTGGCCAATGCCTGGGTGTTTTCCCCGAGGCGGGCCAGCGCTTGGCCCTCGATAAACCCCAGCATGGTGGGGTCTCCGGGGTCTCCAGAGGTTTCGAAATCACGCCTCGCGAGCGCCACGACCGCAAGCGCAGCTTTCGGTCGATTGCTACTGATTTCTGCGCCCGCCAGCGCAATGCGTGCATACCCACAGTCGGCAGCGCTGTTGTGCTCAGAACACAGCGCGATGGCCTGCTTCAGTTCTTTTCGTGCATCTGCCGGCCGCCCTGATTCGTCATACAAGAAACCCAGTTGCAGATGACCGAGCATCGTGTAGACCCACAACTTCTGAAGCGAAGGCTCTTCCAGACTTTTGCGCAAGTACTCTTCGCCACGCTCGAACTCACCCATGCGACGGTAAGCGGTGCCGACATTTTGTAGGTTCACAGCGATCAACAGTGGGTCGCCATCGCCTTCGAAGAATTTCTGGGCCTCGAGAGAATCGATCAATGATTTGGCATGGTTGCCCGCGATGGAATAACCACTTCCACGAGTGGCAAGCATTTGGCCAAGAAGCACGGGATCTCCCGCGGTGCGCGCTTCAGAGACTGCGCGCTCATAAGCTGCGATCAGTGGGCGCAAATCGTTCGCCTGAGGCAAAAATGTGGCGTGACAAACGTGCAGAAGGGCGCGAGTGGTTGGGTCGCGGTCTGGATTGGCTTCGTCTTCCGCAAGCAGTGTTTCGGCGCGTTTGAATGCCGCGTCGCGATCCTCTTGTGGCGCGCCGCAGGCGATGGCTTCAAACCGGCGAAGACGAAGGGCATCCCCCGCGGGCACGAGCGCTTGCAGCGACTGAACTTCGGTCACCGCTTCCGCAGGCGTGCCGCCCAGACCAACACGCAAGGCGCGATCGAATGCCTCGTCGAACGATTTGGCAGCATCCCCATTGGCGTTCCCCTCCGCCCACGCCGATGCAGCACCCAGCAGGGCGAGCAAAACGAAGGCGCGTTTGGTGGTTTGACGCATGGCGATCTTCAGGGAAAGAACGGGCCGATGATGACGCCAAGAAGACAAAAAGCAAAACGCCCGGCGATGGCCGGGCGCTTTGGGGACTGAGGCGCGCCTTGCTTAGGCGGCTTCGGCATCGGCAATGCGGGGGCCGTGCAGCAGCGCCTGGCGCACCGAATCCACAATCAGGTCGACTTCGGCACTGCTCACGGCGAACACCGGCGTGAAGCGCAGCGAGTTGACGCCGCCATGGATCACGTTGACGCCCTTCTCGCGGATGTACTCCTCGGTGCTGGTCGTGCCGTAGCACTTGTAGCTCGAGGCGATCTCGCAGGAGAACAGCAGCCCGGTGCCCTGGACCTTGGTGATGTACCCGTGCGGCAGCTCAGCCTTGAGGGCTTCGAGCTTGGCCAGGAACTCCGCGCCACGCGCACGGATGTTGGCCCGCAGTTCTGGGGTGAGCTGGCTCAAGGTCGCCGTGGCCACGTCCATGGCACGCGGGTTCGCGGTCATGGTGTTGCCGTAGGTGCCGCGGCGATAGAGACCAGCGGCGCGCTCGGACACGGCGAGGATCGACATGGGGAACTGCGCAGCGTTGAGCGCCTTCGAGTAGGTCTCCATGTCCGGCGCCTCGAGGCCTTCGAAACCGGGGTAGTCGACGATCGACAGCACGCCGTGAGCGCGCAGGCCGGCTTGGATGCTGTCGACCAGCAGCAGGGTGCCGTGTTCCTTCGTGAGGCGGCGGGCCTCGGCGTAGAAGTCGGCGGGCAGCGCGCGACCGGGGTCGCCTTCGCCCATCACCGGCTCAATGAACATTGCTTCGAAGTACCAGCCATTGGCTTCCGCATCGGCGAAGGCCTGACGCAAGGCGTCGATCGAGTAGGGCTCGATGGTGATCAGCTGGTCGGCGTGGTGCTTGTGGCTGGCCAAGTGCTGGGCGTAGGTCTTGCGGCTGGAATCCGAGTACAGCGCCGGCAGTTCGGTGCGGCCATGGAAGGCGCCCTTCACCGCGAGGCGCTTGACGCGCTTGCCGGCGTGGCGACCGCCCGCATCGGTGTGGATCTTCGTATTGACGTCAGCAATCCGGCCGGCGAGCGACACCGACTCAGAACCCGAGTTCAGCGCAAGGAACTTGGTGTAGGGGCAGCCGCCGCGCGTGTGGCCGATCTCGGTGCGCAGGGCGCGGTCGAGACGCAGGTGCGAGAGCGACGGCGTCATGATGTTCGCCATCACCTGCGGCTTGGCCATGGCCGAGAGCACGGCGAAAGGCGTGTGGCCGAAACCCAGCATGCCGTAGCCGCCGCAGTCGTAGACCACCGCGCCCTTCAACGTGACGACCCACGGGCCGCGCGCCGCGAGGGCGATGTAGGGGTTAACTGCATCGTCCGGGTAGAAGTTCAGAAAGCCGCCCTGAGCGATATCCATCTGGACGGCTTCATCCAAATCAAGAAGCTCGGCGAATTCGCCCTTGATCTCTTCGTAGGCATCGAGTGCAGCGTCGACGGCCTGCGCCAACTGCGGGTGGGACGCGGCGAAGCGCTCGATCACATCGTCGGTAAGGCCAGTGGTGCGGGGCTGGCCAGCGTGTTGACGAAGCGGGGCAAGGCGGGCGACGAGGCTCATAGGAACTCCGAGAGGCAGTGAAAAGAAAAAGCGCCGCGGCGTCAGCGGCGCTGTTTTCCCTTGAGGAACAAGAAGTTAGAGCCGATGGTAGCACCGCCCCTGCGCTGGCGTAACCCCCAAGCGTTTGAAAAATGCGTAGGGCCCTGACAGCTGTCATCTCAAGGACCTGACACCCCGCACTGGGGTGGCCTTTCTGCCTGCCCGACTCTGTGCGCACAGGAGGTGCCCCATGGCCCTGAGTTCGCTCCACGAAACCCTCGTTTTGGCCCGCCTTCAAGGCGTTCGACACCGCTATGGCGCGGTGGAAGCGCTGTGCGGCGTGTCGATTGATGTGCGTGCCAGTGAGGTTCTGGCACTCCTTGG
Source organism: Lysobacteraceae bacterium (assembly GCA_027483045.1). Classification (GTDB taxonomy): domain Bacteria; phylum Pseudomonadota; class Gammaproteobacteria; order Xanthomonadales; family Xanthomonadaceae; genus Silanimonas. Next base: position 5,451 of record JAIXVL010000220.1, on the reverse strand, counting down.
CCCTAATGGCGCAGGGAAGACCACCGCTTTGGGGCTGCTCACCGGCTTGCTCTCGGTGCAGGAAGGGGCGGTTGAATTGTGCGGGGGCGATCCCCGGATGGCCTCGTGCAGGAGGGAGTTGGGCGCAATGCTGCAGGAAGCGCGCTTGCCGGAAACCCTGCGAGTGCATGAACTCGTGCGCAACTTCAGCGCCTACTACCCGGCTGCAAGGCCAGTTGAGGAAACGCTGTCTCTGGCCGGATTGGAGGGCTTGGAGTCGCGAAGCTACGGCGCGCTCTCCGGTGGGCAGCAGCGGCGTGTGCAGTTTGCGTTGGCCATCTGCGGTCGCCCACGTGTGGTTTTGGTGGATGAGCCCACCGTCGGTCTTGATGTCGAGGCGCGGCGAATCTTCTGGGGCGTTCTGCGCCAGCTTCGCAAAGAGGGTGTGGCCATGGTGCTCACCACCCACTACTTGGAAGAGGCGGACGCGTTAGCCGATCGCGTCGTGGTGATGCAGAAAGGGCGCGTCATCGCCGAAGGCACGCCCATGGCCCTGAAGTCCCGCCAAGGCGGTACGCGCATTCGCTGCATGTCCAGTCTGGATGTGGGCCACGTGGCGGCATGGCCGTCGGTGCGTTCCGTACATCGAGAGGCCGCCCATTTGCTCATCGAGAGCACCGCACCCGAAGCCACCGTACGCGAGCTTTTAGCTTGCGACGCCGCGCTGTCCGCGCTCGAAGTCTCGCCACGTCGCTTGGAAGACGCCTTTGTCGAACTGATGCAGGAGGCCGCATGAACGCCGTCGTCTCGGAACCCTTGAATCAACACTCGAAACAGTTGGTGTTTCGCCTATTCGCGACGGAATCGCGTTACGCGCTGTTGCAGGTCTGGAGGCAGCCCGAGTTCGCTATTCCCACGCTCCTGTTTCCGCTCGCCTTTTACGCGCTTTTTGGGCTGCTGTTGCCCACGAAGGCGGGAGGCGCTGCACCTGCGCAGTACTTGCTGGCGACCTACGGCGCATTCGGCGTGATCGGCCCCGCGCTGTTTGGTTTCGGTGTTGGCATGGCCATGGAAAGGGAGATGGGCTGGCTTAGTTTGAAGCGTGCCTCGCCCATGCCGATGGCGGCTTACTTTTTTTCCAAGGTGTTGAGCGCAATGGTCTTTGGCGCGGCGGTGGTTTTGGCATTGAGCGCACTGGCTGCGTTTGTCGGCGGCGTGCAGATGGATGCATGGCGATGGCCGGTGCTTTGGGCGCTGTTGGTGTTTGGTAGCGCGCCGTTTTGCGCCTTAGGCCTCTGGATTGGTTCGATCGTGGATGCCAAGGCGTCGGTGGCAGTGGTGAATCTCATTTATCTGCCCATGTCGGTGTTCTCCGGCTTGTGGTTTCCGATCGGAGTGTTTCCCGAGTTCCTGCAGAAGTTGGCCTTGTTCCTGCCGGCCTTTCATTTGGGCGATCTGGCGCTCACGGTGGTTGGTATCGGCAAGGCCAATGTGGTTCTGTCCTTGTCGGTGTTGGTGGGGTCCACGGCTTTGTTCTTGGGGCTGGCCTTGCTCGCGCAACGACGCCAAAGCCGAACCCGCTAACATGGCTGCTATGTCTGACGCACGCATCAACACGAACGCACCCGCGGCGAGCCAAGGGGAAGCGCGAGCCGAGCAAACCGCTTTGGATGGACGGCACTTGGTTTGGCGCCGACTCAATTTGGTTTATCTGGTTTTTGTTTTTCTGCCCTTGATCTGGCAGCGGGAGCAACTGCTTCTGTCCCTCGGCGTTTCGATTCTTGCGGTCGCGGTTTTTCTTCCGCTGTATTGGAAGAGTTTTGATCTCAGTGGCCGCAAAGCCTTGCTCGTCGCAGCAGCCATTGTGGTACTGGGCTACGCGCTAACGCCTTGGAATCCGGGGGGCAACAGTTTTCTCATTTACGCCTTCGCCACCATGGGGTTCACCCAGCCATGGCGACGTGCAGTGGTCTTCGCAGTCATTGCAATCGCCGGGTACGCCCTGTTGATGGCGGCTCTAGCTGCGCCGATGGAATTCCTGATTGCCCCCGTGTTGATCGGCGGCATCGTGCTCTTGGGAGCCGTGTTCGGTCGGCGCGAGATGGAGCGCAACGCCAAGCTGCAGCTCACGCAGTCAGAAGTCGATCGCTTGGCGCGATTGGCGGAGCGCGAGCGCATCGCGCGCGATTTGCATGATCTGCTCGGTCATACGCTCTCCGTCATCGCAATGAAGAGCGAACTGGCACGCAAGTTGGCCGAGCGCGATGGCTCCGCTTCCGCCACGCATATGGGCGAAGTGGAAAATGTGGCGCGCGAGGCGCTCAAACAGGTACGCGAGGCCGTGAGCGGCATGCGTTCGGCGCAACTGGCCGCTGAGTTGGCCAATGCACGTTTGGTGCTGCTCAGCGCCGGGGTCAGGTTGGATGTCCGCATCGACCCTTTGCCGCCTCTTGATGTCGCGCAGGAAAACGCGCTCGCCATGGCGGTTCGCGAAGCCATCACCAATGTGGTTCGGCACGCAAATGCAGAGCGTGTGGAGATCGACCTAGTGCGCGAGGGCAGGTCGCTGCGCCTCGACGTGCAAGACAACGGGCGAGGCTGCACGACACCCGCCAGCGGTGGCCTGCTGGGCATGCGCGAGCGCCTTGGCGAACTGGGCGGTGAGGTGCGCATGGACAGTGCGCTAGGAGCCGGCACTCGACTGCGGGTGCTGCTTCCACTGGACGCGCCAGCGCCACGCCGTTAGCGTCGCGGCATGATTCGTATCGTTCTCGCTGAAGACCAAGCCCTGTTGCGCGGCGCGTTAGCCGGCCTGCTTGCCCTTGAATCGGACATTGAGGTCGTGGCCGAAGCCGCGGATGGCGATGCGGCGTGGAGCGCGGTGCAGGCGCATCAGCCAGACGTGCTGCTCACCGATATCGAGATGCCCGGGCTTTCGGGTCTAGACGTGGCGCAGAAGGTGCACGAAGCGAAACTGCCGACGCGCGTGGTCATCGTGACCACGTTCGCGCGCTCCGGCTACCTGCGCCGCGCTTTGGATGCCGGTGTTCGCGGGTATCTGCTGAAGGACGCACCGGTCGAGAAACTGGCGCAAGCGCTTCGCGATGTGCATCGCGGCGGTCGCAGCATCGCGCCGGAACTGGCAGTGGATGCGTGGCGCGAAGAGGCCGACCCGCTCACCGATCGCGAACGAGCCGTCTTGCGTTTAGCCGGCGAGGGCATGAGTTCGCAAGACATCGCCGAGAAGCTGCATTTGTCGAATGGCACAGTGCGGAACTACTTGAGCGAAGCGATTGGCAAGCTCGGCGCTGCCAATCGCGTCGAAGCCCATCGCCTTGCAAGGCAGAAGGGCTGGCTCTGAGGCTTAGTTGAAGTCGGCATCCAGCACGATGCGGTAGCGCGCCTTGCCGCTGTGCAGGTGTTCGAACGCCTCATTGATCTTCGACATCGGGAAACGCTCCACCTGCGGAGCAATCTCATGGCGTGCGCAAAACTCCAGCATTTGCGACGTCGTGTTGGGGCTGCCCAAGGGCGAGCCGCTCACCGATTTTTGCCCGCCGATCAACGCAAAGGCGGGTACCGGGACGGGCTCGAGCACCGCGCCAACGAAGTGCAGGCGACCATTGGGCGCGAGCGCGCCAAGGTAAGCCCCCCACGGCAGAGTCACGTTCGCAGTGACCAAGATGAAGTCGAACTTGCCGCCTTCTTTGGCCAAGGCCTTGGCATCCGTGCTCACCACTGCACGATGCGCACCAAGGCGGATCGCTTCTTCGTGCTTGCTCTCACTCGAAGTGAAGGCCGTGACTTCGCAGCCCCAAGCATTCAAGAACTGAAGTGCGAGATGCCCTAAGCCGCCGATGCCCACCACGCCGACACGATCCGTGGGCTTGATGCCGAAGTGTGCAATGGGCCCGAAAACAGTGATGCCGCCGCAGAGCAGGGGGCCGGCGCTGGCCGCATCCACGCCTTCGGGGATCGGCGTGGCCCACACCCAGTGCGCGCGAACGCGCTCGCCAAAGCCGCCGTAGCCCGACACGATCAGGCCGCTCGATTTGCCGCAGACGTTGTGGTTGCCGGAAAGACATTCAGAGCACGCCATGCAACTGCTCTGGTACCAACCGATGCCGACGCGATCACCGACCTTCACGCGTTTTGCTTCGGGGCCCACTGCGACCACGCGGCCGACCGCTTCGTGGCCGGGCACCAGCGGATAGCGCGCGTTACCCCAATCGTTATTGACCATGCTGAGGTCGGAATGGCACAGGCCGCAGTGTTCGACTTGAACTTCGACGAATTCCGCCGGCAGCGGGCCAGCGTCGTATTCGAAGGCCTGGAGGGCGCCCTTGGAGGCGGTGGCGGCATAGGCGCGAACAGTCATGACGTGCTCCGAGTTGGGGGACCCGCAGAGTGTGCTCCCGGCGGAGTGACCTTGCCATGTCAACGTCAGCCGAGCGCACGGCTGCGTGCCCACGTACAATCGCCGCCCCGCGTCGCGAGGCGCTCCGAACGGCCTGTTAAGCCGCTCCCATGAAGAAATCCGATTTCCATTACGTCCTGCCGCCCGAGTTGATCGCGCAGGAGCCACTGGCTGAGCGTTCTGCCTCGCGCCTGCTGCATGTTCCGCCGTCGCCCGGTGTGTTGACCGATTTGCATGTGCGCGACCTGCCTTCTTTGTTGCAGCCTGGCGATCTCTTGATCTTCAACGACACACGCGTCATTCCCGCCCGCCTGTTCGGGCAGAAAGCGACCGGCGGCCGGGTGGAAGTGTTGTTGGAGCGCGTCACCGGTGCGCACGAAGTTCGCGCTCAGGTCGGTGCCAGCAAGTCGCCGAAGCCCGGCAGCACCATCACGCTCGACGAGGGAACGGTTCTGACGGTTTTGGGCCGCGATGGTGAGTTTTATCGCCTTCGGTTTGAAACCACCGAGCCGCTCGACAAGGTCCTGCTGCGCGCTGGTCGCATGCCCTTGCCGCCCTACATTCAGCGCGAAGCCGACATCCGCGATAACGAGCGTTATCAGACGGTGTTTTCGAAGCACGTCGGTGCCGTTGCCGCCCCCACGGCTGGCTTGCATTTCGATGATGCAGTTCTGGCTGCGTTGAAGGTGCGCGGCGTGGATTTCGGCCACATCACTTTGCACGTGGGTGCAGGCACGTTTCAGCCGATGCGCGCCGACGATGTGAAAGACCACGTCATGCACTCGGAGTGGCTCAATGTGGGCGCCGAGTTGTGCCAACAAATCCGCGCCACCAAGGCTCGCGGCGGCCGCGTGATTGCGGTCGGCACTACGGTGATCCGCGCACTCGAAACCGCGTGGCGCGACGGCGAAGTGCTGCCTTTCTCTGGCGACACGCAAATCTTCATCACACCGGGCCACGTCATCCGCTCAGCAGATGCGCTGTTCACCAACTTCCACCTACCGGAATCGACGCTGATGATGCTGGTGAGTGCGTTCGCAGGCTTCGATCGCATC